>NZ_JBFRTR010000034.1:0-23223 GCF_041474215.1 Vibrio sp. 10N.222.52.C12 | reverse complement strand
GCTGAGCCTCTGTACATACAAGAGCAGTTTGATGTTGTTATGATGTAATGGAAATTTTGTGAGCTCAAGCGTTACTCTGATTCTACGTGCATGTTTATGGTTAGTGGTTACTCTCTTAGTAACGCTAGCCATTGCCGTTACTACACTGCGTGTAGCCTTGCCCAATTTAAACAAGTATCAATCTGAAATTGAGCTTTGGGTAAACCAACACTCCGGTTTTGATTTTTCGATTCAAGACGTGGGCGGTTTTTGGCGTAACACTCACCCCTCTATTGCTCTGCAAGGCGTTAAAGCCAGCCTTCCCAATGCGGAAGATGTGAGCTTTTCTGTCGAGCGTGTTGAAGTCGAGTTTGACTTGATTCAATCGCTCGTGCAGATGCGCCCGGTTGTGGCCGAGTTGGTCATGAATCAAATGTATCTTGATATCCGCTCAATTGAGCTGTTTGCTGGGCAAAATGGCAAAGATGAGCCTAAAGATTCTGGCTCTTCCCAGCGAGCGATGCAAGAGCTCGATAATTTACTGCTAAAAACACTCGTCGATGTAACTGCAAAAGATTCTTCTATTCTTTATCACTCTGTTTCGGGTGAAGAACGTCAGCTCGATATAGAAACCTTAAAATGGCAAAACTCAGACAAACATCACCTTGCTGAAGGTGTGGTGAGTATCAAAGGTGCCAATCTAAACTCTCTGTCAGTGAGTGCTAACTTTATTGATGGTGGGTCACTGACTGATGTGACTGGTGAGTTTTATGTCAGTGCCGACAGCATTTCTGTTAAGCCATGGCTTACGCATTATATGCAGGCGGAATCCGGCATTGAAACGGGTACTGTGAGCTTGAATAGCTGGCTTACGCTGCGAAATAGCAAGCCAGTGAGCGCTTATGTTGAGGTTTTACCCTCAGAACTGGCGTGGAACGAAGATGGCGAGCATGACCTCATGCTTGAGTCCGGTGTCTTTAAGTTGTCGCCGACTGATGATGGTTGGCAAGTAAATGGTCACTCACTAAACCTTAGAACGGATGACACACCTTGGCCGGAACTCGACGTAGCGTTCAAGTGGAATCAAGGTCCATGGCAACTCAACATTTCTGAGCTGGATATTGCGACTATTACTCCGTTGATTAAGCTGCTGCCTGACTCTGAACAATCAACCAAAATGATTAACGTATTGGCGCCGGGCGGCTCTGTTTCTGATATCCGTGTTTCCATGGGTTCGGGAATTGACAGTTTACGTTATTCAGCCAGTTTTTCTGATCTTGCTATCGAGCAGTGGGAACTAGTCCCAGGCTTTAGCCAAGTGTCTGGTAGTGTGTTTGGTTCGGCCTCGGAAGCGAAAGCTAGCCTGCATGTTATTGACGATGTGTTCCCTTATGGTGACGTATTCCAAGCGCCTTTGAATATCAAACAAGGTCAGGTTGATATTGTTTGGCAGCAAGATGAAAACGGCTGGAAGCTGTGGTCAGACAAAATCACAGCTGCCACCCCCGATTTACAAGTACTAGGCGCATTCCGCTTAGACTTCCCAAAAGATGCGAGCCCGTTTTTATCCTTCTACGGCGAAGCGGACGCTTACAATGTCGGTGAAACATGGCGCTACTTACCTACACTGGCTCTTGGGCAAGATCTAACAGACTACCTTTCAACTGCGATTCAAGCCGGTAAAGCGGATACCGTAAAACTGTTGTGGCATGGTGATTTGTCTCAATATCCATACACTAACCACGATGGTATTTTCCAGGTTTGGGTTGGCTTAGAAGATGCGAAATTCAGCTTTGATACCGCGTGGCCACTGATTACTGATCTTCAGCTTGATCTGTTGTTTGAAAATGATGCGATGCATCTGGATTCTCGCTCAGCTCAACTGATGGATGTGACGGCAGATCGAATCACAGGACGCATTCCTTATTTAGGGGAAGGCGGCCATATTGAAATTGAAGCTAAAGCGACGGCGTCTGGCAACGCAGTACGCGATTACATGACATCTTCGCCACTGGTGGGCTCGGTAGGCGCAGCCTTAACCGCACTTCAAGTGAGTGGTGATGTCTCTTCTGAGTTCCAGCTGAATATTCCGTTTGATTCTGAAAAAGAAGCAAGAGCATGGGGTTACGCCGACTTAAGTGGCAACCATGTTGAGATTGAAGCGCCGCCAATGGTGCTCGAGAACACCACGGGTCGAATTGAATTTGATAATGACGTAGTGACGGCAAATGGCCTCGCTGCGGATCTGCTTAACCAAGGTATCTCGCTTGATTTTAAGGGCCTTAATGATGGTCCTGGCTATGCAGTTGATATTGATGTGTTAGGTGATTGGGACGTCAAGCCTCTAGAACCTTACATCGGTGAGCAATGGTTAAGCCGCTTATCAGGTCATGCGCAATGGCAAAGCCAGATTGATATCCAGCTGAATGATATCGGCTTTACCTACCAACTAGACTTACAGTCAGACCTAAAATACTTGGCGAGTGATTACCCATATCCATTGGCGAAAAAATCACTAGAAAGTGGCTCTGCAAGGCTACAGGCATCGGGTAACCAAGAGACGATTACCGCGCGCCTGCAATTGCCAAACACCAAGTACCAAGCTGAGATTGATATCACAGGCGACGTGCCTGAGTTAACGGCGACCAACTTAGTGCTTGGTCGCGGTGGCTACAAAATTAGCCCGGTGGTGGGCCATCACGCCCTGATTCGTACAGACAAATTCAATGCCGATGATTGGTTATCGGTTGTAATGGAACCGGTAAAGCCTTCAACGGCTGTACTTAGTCAAATGAACACGCCAACCATACCTGCGCCAAGCCGTATTACCTTTGAGAGTAAAGAGCTGATCTTGGGTGGTATCTCTTGGAATGACGTCGATTTTAGTGCTAGTAAGAACAAACAGGCGTGGCAAATGGAAGTGTCTAGCCAAGAGCTAGAAGGGGATATTAACTACCTGCCTCCTTATGATTTGACAGTTTCACTGGATCGTCTGCATCTGTTTGTTCCTGAGTGGAGTGATAAGAACAATCAAGATCAGCAACTTCTGCAACGTAAAGAACAAGCTGCGCCATTGATATCCAAATTGGATAGAGAGATCCACGATGCGATGCCAAACCTGACCCTGACGCTGAACGACTTTTGGCTGCAAGGCTACAAGGTGGGTAAGGTCGATGTTGAAATGACGAGGAACGAAGATCGTATCGAGTGGAACAAAATCCAGGTGCGAAGCGGCGGTAACAAAGCGGATGTGAGTGGCTGGTGGGAACTGCAAGGTGACAAGAGTCATTCATCGTTAACCGTTGATGTTGAAGGTGAAAACAACAGCGAGCTCATGGAGCGCTTTGGTATTACTTCCGGGATTCAAAAAGCGCCATTCGCGTTGGAAGGTCAACTAAATTGGGATGGTTCGCCTTGGGGAATCAAAATGGATACCCTTGATGGCAACGTTAAAACCAAGTTTGGTAAAGGCATTATCTCGGATGTGAGCGGCGCAGCTCGATTACTTGGCCTGTTTAGCCTAGATTCGATCATCCGTAAGATGCAGCTCGATTTCTCAGATGTGTTTGATAAAGGTATGGCCTTCAACAGCATCACCGGAACGGGCGAGATTCAAAATGGTATCTTCCTGACCAATGATCTGAACATGGATGCGGTCGCAGGTGAGATGAAAATCAAAGGTATCGCTAACCTCAACACGCGTCAGGTTGATGCTGAGGTGAACTTTACCCCAGATATTACCTCGGGTATTCCCGTATTAACGGCCTTTGCGGTAACCCCTCAAACGGCGCTGTACGTATTGGCGGTGACCACGGTTATCTCGCCAGTTGTGGAAGTCTTTACCCAAGTAAATTATTCGGTGAAAGGACCATTGGATTCACCAACGGTGAGCGAGCTTTCTCGTAGCTCCGGTGAGTTCCAGCTACCAGAGAAACTCAGGAAGTTAGCCGAATAGGCCTTATATCCTAGTCAGCGAATATACGGTGAAATGCTGATTTCTGAATCATAATGAATGGAGGAGCGATACACATGGATTGTGTTGGGTTGATTCAAATGACATCTGGCCCCAGCCCTGAATTGAACTTTGAGTACCTTGCTCAAGAAGTTGCAAAGTGCAAAGAGTTGGGGGCTAAGTGGGTTGTTTGCCCTGAAAACGCGTTAGTTTTTGGCAGTAAAGCCGACTATCATCAGTGTGCTGAGCCTTTTAATGATGGCCCACTGCAAAAGAAAATCTCTGAGCTAGCAAAGCTTCACAGAATTTGGATCGTCATTGGCAGTATGCCGATAAGCACAACTAACGGAGTGACGACCACCACCTTGGTGATTGATGATTTTGGTTGCCTCGTTGCTCATTACGACAAGCTACACATGTTTGATGTGGATGTCGCTGACGCCCATAAGTGCTATCGAGAGTCGGATATTTTCACTCCGGGCAACCAAGTTGTGACAGCGGAAACGCCTTTTGGTCGCTTAGGTTTGAGTATTTGTTATGATGTGCGCTTTCCACACTTGTATTCAGAGTTACGTAAGCAAGGGGCACAAATCATTGTGGTGCCTGCGGCTTTTACAGCGGTAACGGGTCAAGCGCACTGGGAAGTACTATTAAGATGCCGCGCGGTTGAAACACAGTCGTGGATTGTCGCGGTAGGTCAAGGCGGAAAACACCCTTGCCAAAGAGAAACATGGGGACACTCAATGGTGGTTGATCCATGGGGACGAGTGGTCGCACAGTTAGACCAAGATCCTAAAAGTATGGTGGTTGAGATAGACACATCCAGTTGCGAGTCCATTAGGCAAAATATGCCCATCGCGCAACACTCTCGATTTACCAATCAATTTTAATTACAAACAAGAGCCATCTATGAGCATTAATCAAATTGAAGAAGCGCTACTGAACCCGACAGGGCTTACGGAGCAAAATATCGCAGATACATTGGCGAGTATTGCTACCCGCCAAATTGATTATGCTGATATCTACTTTCAGTCAAGCTGGCACGAATCTTTAGTGCTAGAAGACAGCATTATTAAAGACGGCTCTTTCAATATCGATTGCGGTGTTGGCGTTCGTGCAGTATCTGGTGAAAAGACTGGTTTTGCTTACTCTGACCAAATCCAATTGGATGGTCTTAAGCAGAGCGCAATTGCGGCTCGTGGTATTGCTAAACAAGGTCAAAACGGCAAGGTTCAAGCGTTCAAACGCAACTCTAATCAAGCTTACTATGATGCAGTTAACTCGCTTGCGAGTTGGGAAAAACAGCAGAAAACAGAATTACTAAAATCATTAGATGCTTACATTCGCACTAAAGAGCCGATGGTGACTGAAGTATCGGTGAGTTTAAGTGGTGTGCATGAGCAGATGCTGGTTGCTGCGACTGATGGCACTTACGCTGGTGATATTCGTCCGCTGGTTCGCTTGTCTATTAGCGTACTTGCACAGAAGGGTGATCGTCGTGAGCGTGGTAGCGCTGGTGGTGGTGGCCGTTTTGGTTACGACTTCTTCTTAAGTGATGACAAAGGCACTCAAGTTGCTTACCAATTTGCGGATGAAGCGATTCGCCAAGCATTAGTTAACCTTGAAGCGGTTGCAGCGCCTGCTGGTGCCATGCCTGTGGTTCTTGGTTCTGGTTGGCCGGGCGTTCTGCTGCATGAAGCGGTAGGCCACGGTTTAGAAGGCGACTTCAACCGTAAAGAGTCGTCAGTATTCTCTGGAAAAGTTGGTGAGCAAGTAACTTCAAGCCTATGTACGATTGTCGATGACGGTACATTAACGGATCTACGCGGTTCATTGAACGTCGATGATGAAGGTGTTAACGGTCAGTACAATACGTTAATCGAAAACGGCATCCTAAAAGGTTACATGCAAGATAAGCTGAACGCTCGTCTAATGGGTGTAGCACCGACAGGTAATGGTCGTCGTGAGTCATACGCGCATCTTCCAATGCCACGTATGACGAATACATACATGCTACCGGGCGAACACACACCGGAAGAGATCATCGCGACGGTTGAGAAAGGTATCTACGCACCGAACTTCGGTGGCGGTCAGGTCGATATCACATCAGGTAAGTTCGTATTCTCAGCGTCTGAAGCGTACATGATTGAAAACGGTAAGATCACTCACCCAGTGAAAGGCGCGACGCTAATCGGTTCTGGTATCGAAGCGATGCAGCAGGTGTCTATGGTGGGTAACGACCTAAGCATCGACCGTGGTGTGGGTGTGTGTGGTAAGGCTGGTCAAAGTGTGCCAGTGGGTGTTGGTCAACCAACATTGAAACTAGACTCGATAACCGTTGGTGGTACTGAGTAATTCAGACTAACCTCTGCCGACTTACTTCAAAATATTAAATTGAAAAGCGCCTCCAATGTGAGGCGCTTTTTGTTTTTAGATTACTGATTCAGTGAGCGTATAGAGTCACTACATGTTCTCTTCCGCAAACTCAGCTAGTCGGCTACGCACCACACCATTGAGGTGGATGTTGGCACTGCCTTCGAAGTTTTTAAAACGCTCAACCATGTAGGTTAAGCCTGAAGTCACAGGGGTTAGGTAAGAAGAATCTATCTGCGCTAAGTTACCTGAGCAGACGATCTTAGTACCTTCACCACAACGGGTGATGATGGTTTTTATCTGTGAAGCGGTGAGGTTCTGACACTCATCCAAAAGCACAAAGGCATTTTGAATCGAGCGGCCACGCATGAAGTTGATTGATTTGAACTGGATATTGGCTTTGTCACAGATGTACTTCATCGAGCCTTCTGTGCAGTGGTCGTTCTTGTGCAGCGCTTCCAGTGTATCGGTCACTGCGGCTAACCAAGGCAACATTTTCTCTTCCTCTGTACCCGGAAGGAAACCTATCGATTCACCAATATCAGGGGTGTTGCGGGTTACGATGATCTTATCGAATTGCTTACGTTCAATGGTTTGTTCAAGTGCAGCAGCCATAGCAAGCAGTGTCTTACCACTACCTGCGGCGCCAGTGAGAATCACAAGATCAATATCAGGGTCGAGCAGCGCATCAATCGCCATGCCTTGATAGACGTTCTTTGGTGTGATGTCCCATGCTCTGCGATTCATCAATCTTTCGCGGCTGAGGTCTCTCAGGGTAATGCTTTCCGGCTCAATCTCCTCGACTCGAGCGGCAAAGTCACTTTCTTCGTCAATCACATATTGGTTGAGGAAGGTTGGCTCGAACGGCGCTCTTGCTAAGGTGTGCAGCGTCTTGCCGCCTAAACTTCTGCTCTCGACATTATCGATACCATCCCAAAATGAGCCTTCCAGTTGTTGGAAGCCTTTGGTGAGGTATTGGATATCATCAATCAGTTGGTCAGTTTGATAGTCTTCAACAAAACGTACACCGGCGCCTTTTGCTCGTAAACGCATATTGATGTCTTTGGTGATGAGAACCACTTCGCGTGGTGCGCGTTTATTTTGAAGATAGAGGACAGCGTTGAGGATTCGGTTATCGCCCGCCTTGTCATCGGCAAAGGCTTTGATGCTTTCTTGAAGTTCGTAGTCAGCGAGTATTGAAATACTGCCAGATGCATTTATGTCTTTAGAAAAAGGGATGCCTTCCGATATTTGGTCTGGTGTGGCTTCCCTGAACAGGTCTTCGAGCGTTCGAATCGCAATTCTCGCATCTCGAGCAACGTCTCTTTTGCTGTCTTTGATTCTGTCGAGTTCTTCTAGCACTGTCATGGGGATAACGACATCGTGCTCTTGGAAAGAAAATATAGCGAAGGGTTCGTGAAGTAGGATATTGGTGTCTAAAACAAATAGCTTCCGGTTGGTCTCGCCCATAGCATCTCCTTGCCGACGTGCGGCTTGCCTTGCATTCATTGAACGTAGATAAAGCTCATATAAAGATTAGTATCTGATTCTGGTGATAGTCAACTACTCACCTAAACTTCATCTAGAGGAACAGCACCATATCGTTACGAGTGAATATGGTGTATTCGTTTGAGAGCAGCAATCTGCTACCTATAGATTAACCATGAATTTTTGACAGTTTGATTGCACTGGCGAAAACAGAAAAAAAGCATGAAATCATCTCCTTTAGGCGTGACCTAAATCACAGCATCGAGTAAGATTAGCGACCTTTTTCTGCACCATTTTCTCGAGATATTTATTATTGAGAGCGCACTTAAAAAGTGGCTGCAAACTAGACATTTTTGGCTATATTTTTAGTTCAGGAGCGATAATGTTCTTGTTTAAAACTGCAGTTAAGAAGACCAAATTCCAACTATAAGATTGAGGTAGTCGATTCATGACATTTGCTTTGGGGCAACGCTGGATAAGCGATACGGAGAGCGATTTAGGTTTAGGTACCGTTGTAGCAATGGATGCTCGCACAGTGACACTAATGTTTGCAGCGTCAGAAGAAAACCGTGTTTATGCACGTACTGATGCTCCCGTAACCCGAGTAACGTTTAATGTAGGCGATGTCATCGAATGCCAAGAAGGTTGGTCTCTGTCTGTCGAAGAAGTTATCGAAGACAAAGGGCTGCTAACCTACTTAGGTACTCGCGAAGATACCCAAGAAACAGAAGTCACTCTGCGTGAAATCTTCTTAAGCAACCAGATCCGCTTTAACAAGCCACAAGATAAGCTATACGCAGGTCAAATCGACCGTATGGATAACTTTGTGTTGCGTTACCGTGCGCTAAGCAACCAGTACCAACAACACAAGAGCCCGATGCGTGGCTTGTGTGGTATGCGTGCTGGCTTGATCCCTCATCAGCTATACATCGCTCATGAAGTGGGTCGTCGTCACGCTCCGCGCGTTTTACTGGCTGATGAAGTGGGCCTAGGTAAAACCATCGAAGCGGGCATGATCATCCACCAACAGGTGCTGTCTGGCCGTGCTGAACGCATTCTGATTGTGGTTCCTGAAACTCTACAACACCAATGGTTAGTAGAGATGATGCGCCGTTTCAACCTGCATTTTTCTATCTTCGATGAAGAGCGTTGTATTGAAGCGTTTGCTGAATCAGACAACCCGTTTGATACCCAGCAGTACGTTCTGTGTTCTTTGGACTTCCTACGTAAGAGCCGTAAGCGCTACGAGCAAGCACTTGAAGGCGAGTGGGACTTGTTGGTTGTCGATGAAGCGCATCACCTTGAGTGGAGCCAAGACAAACCAAGCCGTGAATACCAAGTGGTTGAAGGCTTAGCGGAAAATACGTCTGGTGTGCTACTACTAACAGCAACGCCTGAACAGCTTGGTCGTGAGAGCCACTTTGCACGTCTGCGTCTGCTTGATCCTGATCGCTTCTACGATTACGAAGCATTCGTTGAAGAAGAAGACCAATACGCACCGGTTGCTGATGCAGTAACGGCTCTGTTCTCTGGAGTGAAGCTTGAAAACAGCGCGAAGAACCAGATTACGGAACTGCTTTCTGAGCAAGATGTTGAGCCTCTGTTCCGTGTGATTGAAGGTGATAGCAGCGAAGAAGAGCAAGCGTTAGCTCGCCAAGAACTGATTGATAACCTTATGGATCGCCATGGTACCGGCCGTGTTCTTTTCAGAAACACACGTGCTGCAATCAAAGGCTTCCCTAAGCGAAATGTAAACCTACTGCCGATGGAAATTCCAACGCAGTACACAACCTCAATGCGTGTATCTGGCATGATCGGTGGCAAGATGGCTCCCGAAGCTCGTGCTATGAAGATGCTGTATCCAGAAGAGATCTTCCAAGAGTTTGAAGGTGAAGATTCAAGCTGGTGGCAGTTCGACTCACGCGTTAACTGGTTGATTGAAAAGATCCAAGACAAGCGCAGCGAGAAGATCCTAGTGATCGCCTCTCGTGCAAGTACGGCTCTTCAATTAGAGCAAGCACTGCGTGAGCGTGAAGGTGTACGTGCAACTGTATTCCACGAAGGCATGTCGATTCTAGAGCGTGATAAAGCGGCGGCTTACTTTGCTCAAGAAGAGGGCGGCGCTCAGGTTCTTATCTGTAGTGAAATCGGCTCTGAAGGTCGTAACTTCCAGTTCGCTAACCAACTTGTGATGTTCGATCTTCCATTCAACCCAGACTTGCTTGAGCAACGTATTGGCCGTTTGGACCGTATCGGTCAGCTGCGTGATATCGACATTCATGTTCCTTACCTAAAAGGCACATCACAGGCGATCCTTGCGCGTTGGTTCGATGAAGGTTTGAATGCGTTTGCAGAGACTTGCCCAACCGGTCGCACGGTTTACGACAAGTACTCAGATGTTCTTATCGAGATGCTAGCTTCTGGTAACACAGAGCAATTGGATGAAGTGATTGAAGAGTCAGCGAAGCTAAACCAAAGCCTGAAATCAGATCTAGAAAAGGGTCGAGATCGCCTACTAGAGATGCATTCAAATGGTGGCGATAAAGCTCATGAGATTGCAGAAAAGATCGCGTCTACTGATGGCGACACTAACCTAGTAACGTTTGCACTGAGCTTGTTCGACACGATTGGTTTGAACCAAGACGACAAGGGTGAAAATGCGCTAGTCGTGACACCATCTGAGCACATGATGGTACCAAGCTACCCTGGCTTACCATACGAAGGCGCAACCATCACGTTCGATCGTGATACAGCCCTTTCTCGTGAAGACATGAACTTCATCAGCTGGGAGCACCCAATGATTCAAGGCGGTATTGATCTGCTACTGAGTGAAGGTGTGGGTGCATCAGCGGTATCATTGCTGAAAAACAAAGCGCTGCCAGTGGGTACTATCCTGCTTGAGTTGGTTTACCTTGTGGATGCGCAAGCACCGAAACGCAGCGGTATCAGTCAGTTCCTGCCTAAGACACCAATTCGTTTGATGATGGATGGCCGTGGTAACGATCTATCTGCTCAGGTTGAATTTGATAGCTTTAACCGTCAGCTAAGCCCTGTAAACCGTCACTTAGCGAGCAAACTAGTGAACTCGGTACAAGGCGAGATTCACAAGCTAATCGAAGCGGGTGAGACGCACGTACTTCCTAAAGTGGAAGAAGTGCGTGAACAAGCTCAACGAGATATGCAGACTAACCTGAACGGTGAATTAGAGCGTCTACAAGCGCTTAAAGCCGTGAATCCTAATATTCGTGATGAAGAGCTAGAGGTAATCGAAGCTCAAATCAATGAACTGTCCGGTTACATCAGCAAAGCTCAGGTTCAGCTAGATTCATTACGCTTGATTGTGGTTTCTCACAACTAGTTTTGAATTAGCGAAATGCTTCAACGAAATAAGGCCTTCATTATGAAGGCCTTATTTGTATCTGTAGCTTAATTAACAATTCAAGTAGCTGGTTACATTAACCACTTCCACCAAACAAATACCGCTAGGAAACCAAATAGGTAAACAAGACCTGCTACAGACAACCATTTTAGTTTGCTGCCAATGGCTAGCGCTTCTGGAAGCTTAGCTTTGTTGACCAAGATGAAATTAAGCAGAGCGAAGAATGGCGTTGTTGCAAACGCGAGTACCATTGCGAAATCGAGCATAGGCATCAGTGCTGCGCTAAAGAACATCACAATCGCGAGTGCCGCGATAGAGACAATGATTATCCAGCCTTGCAGCATTCTTGGGCTTGAATCTTTTTTGAATAATAGACGTTGTGATTCAGCAAGCACGCGTGAGTAGCCATCGATAACGGTAATGGTGCTACCAAAGATACAGAAGAAAGCGATAAGAGCGATTAACGGGCGAGACCATTCACCAATTGTCGAAGCGTAGATGCCGACCAATTGATGAGTAAAGCCAACACCGGAGCGAGACAGTTCAACTCCCGAACCGTGAAGTACTAGCGCGCCTAACGCAACGAATACTAAAGCAAGCAGCGCCGTACCAATGTAGCCAACGTTAAAGTCGAACAGCGCTGATTGTGCGGTCACTTCCTGCTTCTCTTTTTGGCTTTTTAGCCACATAGAGGTGATGCTTGATATTTCGATAGGCGCAGGCATCCAACCCATGGTCACCACGATAAAACCAATAGCAGCCAATGACCAAGGCGACGGTGGAACAAAAGCAGCATCAGGTTCGACTGGAGAGCCGATAGCAATGGCGACTGCAGCTAAGGTTGTGATGGTTAAGACCGCCATGATCGCTTTAGATAGTGTATCTAGAGCACGATAATGGCCAGCAAACAGAATGATCAAACAGGTCGCTAAAACGATCATGCACAAGGTGCTAGTGGCTAAATCGAAAGGAACAAAGTAACTGAGTAGGCTTGCACTGAATAATAGCAGGGCAGCGGTATTCACGACCGCAGATATGGCACTCAAGATCGAAAAGATCACAAGGTATGGGCGGCCTAGGTTAGAGTAACCTTCCACCAAGCTTTGACCCGTTCCTAGCGTGTATTGGATGCCGGCTCTGAAGAATGGATATTTAAATACGTTAACGAGGATAATGAGAGCGGCAAGCTGCCAACCATAAATCGCACCCGCCTTGGTTGAGGCGACTAAGTGAGAACCACCTACAGCCGCTGCGGCCATCATAACGCCTGGGCCAAGAGACCGAATTAACGTTGATAGGGGAGCAGAGGTTTGTGCTTTTGTTGTTGTAGTTTTAACCGTACTTTCCATCATTTTTCCTTTGATGCTGACTTCTTATTTTCCGTTCCCCTATCAATACCATGTTTTGTAAAGTCGTCAACTTTTATGTACGAAAATGTTGAAAGTTGTATTTATTTATAAACGAATCAACCGTAAATTATTTATTCACTAGCAATTAAGAGGCTTCAATGGCGTTAGAACAGTACACACCACCGCGTGAACCGTGGATTGATATTGTTTATCAAGATGACGATATTCTTGTGGTGAACAAGCCTGCAGGCCTGCTTTCTGTTCCGGGTAGGTTACCTGAGCATTACGACAGCATGTGGAGTCGGTTAGTTGTCGAATTTCCAGAGATTCAAGTCGTTCATCGATTGGACATGTCGACCTCAGGCTTGATGCTGCTCGCTAAACACAAACAAGCTGAGCGTCATTTGAAGAAGCAGTTTCAATATCGACTGACACACAAACTCTATTACGCGCGAGTATGGGGCCGATTGGAAAAAGCAGAAGGTTTGATTGATCTGCCACTCATTTGTGATTGGCCAAATCGACCGAGACAAAAAGTGTGCTTCGAGGATGGAAAACCCTCTCAGACTCGTTATATCGTCGAACAACAAGAGCCTCAAACCACACTGTTGAAGTTACTTCCTATTACGGGTCGTTCCCATCAGTTACGCGTGCACTGCATGGCGCTAGGGAATCCAATTGTAGGCGACGAGTTTTACGCAACATCAGAAGCATTTGAATACAGTGATAGGTTGGCTTTGCATGCGTGTGAGCTGAGCTTTTATCATCCAGCGAATAATCAATTGTTTAAAGCCTTTGTTCCCTGTGACTTTTATCCTCAAGCATCCCCACAAATCGAACAGCACTTTGAAATTGCGCTTGAGCTTCCAGACTACAGTAAGCTAAAAGCTTAGAATAGACTGATTCATAGATCTAACCAAGGAAGAAGAATGCCAACGCTGAATGTTGTGTTTCTCGATAGAGCGACTATCCCATCTCAAATTCATTTAAAGCCTCTGAGCTTTGAGCATGAATGGGTAGAGTATGATTTCACAGCTCCTGATCTAGTTGCAGAGCGAGTCCTGGACGCGGACGTGATTATCACCAATAAGGTTGTGCTCAACGCAGACAATTTATCTCAAGCACAACAACTTAAGTTAATAGCGGTTTCTGCGACGGGTGTGAATAACGTTGATGTTGATTACTGCAATGAGAAAAACATAGCAGTGGCTAATATTCAAGGTTATGCGACTCAATCGGTGCCCGAACATGTAATCGCGATGCTATTTGCGTTAAAGCGTAATCTCGTTGGTTACCATCAAGATATTGAAGCTGGTGAGTGGCAAAAGGATAAACAGTTCTGTTTCTTTACCCATCCGATTCAAGATATCGCAGGCAGTACATTGGGCTTAATGGGCAGTGGGAGCTTAGGACAAGCAACTGCTGCACTGGCTAAAGCGATTGGAATGAAAGTGATCTTCGCAGAACGTAAAGGGGCTGATTCTTGTCGAGAAGGGTATCTGCCTTTTGATACGGTATTGAAGCAAGCCGATGCGATCAGCTTACATTGTCCGTTAACCGAAGCAACTCGCAATTTGATTTCAGAGCCAGAGCTAGCAATGATGAAACCAAGCGCGGTGCTGATCAATGCGGGGCGTGGAGGGCTTGTCGATGAACAAGCTTTGGTTGAGGCTTTGGTCAATCATCAGATTGCAGGTGCGGGTATGGATGTGTTTACACAAGAGCCTGCGGACAAGTCGAATCCACTATTGGCTAACAGTCACTTATCCAATTTACTATTAACGCCTCACGTGGCATGGGGCAGTGACAGCTCAATTCAAAAACTGTCGGATATCTTAATCGATAATATTGATGGGTTTGTTGAGGGTAATCCGCAGAACTTAGTGAGTTGATTAAAGAATTAAATGGTGCGAACGCAAAACAAAAAAGGTTGGCCTGTAGGCCAACCTTTTTAGATTGTGTGTCGATTAAATGACTTAACCTTGCGGTTTAACCACCAATACATTGATTGGTGAGTTCTGTACTACTTTGCTTGCAACCGAGCCAAGTACCACTTTGTCGATTTTTGAACGCTTATGGCTAGGCATCACGATAAGGTCGGCGCCAAGCTTTTCTGCGTAATCAAGAATCGTCGCGTAGGTTTTACCCTCAGCAACATGAACTTTGTAAACCACTTCATCGTCGATGTGTTTGTCGGCAAACTCTTTCAGCTGATTTTTAACATCAAGCTTCATTTGGTTCGCTGCATCTTTCGGGAAGTAAGACGCCACCATCGACATGTGAATGCCTGGTAGTACGTTCAGAATGTGGATTTCAGCATTGCTGTGTTTTGCGTGCCATACCGCCAGTTCGACTGCCTTATCAGAAAAGCCTTTGTCATTAAGATCAACAGGAACAAGGATTTGTTTATACATGTATTCGTCTCTTTTTAATCAGCGCTAAGCTTTCACTTAGCACTGTAATTATCCTTTCCATGTAATAAAGCCAAATAGCGCTAAGCACTACTCAGCCTTATCCATTACGCGCTAATCTCATCCTTACGAGCACGTCTTCTTTGGTTCATCGCTAAACCAATCAAAATGATCAGAGCTGGTAAGAATACCCACTCTTTCATTGGTCGTTCTGCGTCTTGGATAACTGATTTAATTTCCCAATCAAAGTCAATGCCAGCGGCTTCTGCAGGGCTACCAAACTCAACCATATCAACAATCATCTTGTCGTCAGCTTGTGTCAGCATTAGGCCCATTGAAGCAATGCGGTCTTCACTTGTTGTCGCAGAATCTTCAAACGGAAGGCGAACTGTTTTCTCAGAATAGTTACCTTCTAAGTTTTCGCCACCTACTCTCAATTCAAGTGATTGTCCCACAGATAGGTTTTCTGTGATTTGAGCGATCTCAACTCCAGGTGAAAGAACTTTCTCTGGATAAATCATGTCCCACCAGAAACCTGGGCGGAAGAAAGAGAAGGTCAGAACGATAAGCAGTATAGTTTCCCACCACTTGTTCTTGGTGAACCACCAACCTTGTGTTGCAGCTGCGAAGATAAGTACCGCAGTCACAGATGAGAAAATCGTTAGTGCTAAGTGCCACCAAGAATCAATGCCCATCAGTAGTAGTTGAGTATTGAAGATGAACATGAAAGGTAGAATTGCGGTACGGATATCATAGGTGAAGCCTTGGATACCAGTACGAATCGGATCTGATTTCGCAATTGCCGCTGCTGCAAACGCCGCGAGACCTACCGGAGGTGTATCATCCGCAAGAATACCGAAGTAGAACACGAATAAGTGAACCGCAATCAATGGAATGATCAAGCCGTGCGCAGCGCCTAGGGTCACGATTACCGGAGCCATCAGCGTTGATACAACGATGTAGTTCGCCGTTGTTGGCAAGCCCATACCTAAGATCAAGCTGATTACTGCAGTGAATAGCAACATGAGAATGATGCTACCGCCTGAGATAAACTCAACGAAGTCCGTCATTACTAGACCGATACCCGTTAGAGTCACCACGCCTACAACCGTACCTGCAGCCGCTGTCGCGACACCGATACCAATCATGTTACGTGCGCCTGAAACCAAGCTCTCTGCGAGATCAACGAAGCCAGCTTTAGTTTGCTCTGCAAGATCGTCTGATTTGTTCATCAGAGTCATTAACGGACGCTGAGTGATCAGAATGAAGATCATGAACACGGTCGCCCAGAATGCCGACAGACCTGGAGAGAAACGTTCAACTGTTAAACACCAAACAAGCACCACGATAGGCAATAGGAAGTGCAGGCCAGACTTAATTGTTGGACCTGGATCCGGAACTTCTTTGAGATCCGCATCGATTTCCATGCCGCCTTCAGATGCGTATTTTGCTGATACACGAACCAGAGCGACATAAGCGACTAATAGAGCCACCGTTACGATTGGTGTTGCAGCATCGCCAAAGACATCTTTCGTCCAACCGACACCGTAGTAAACCGCGGCACTGATAACACACAGACCTAAAATGGTACCCGTGAAAGACAGTAAGCTTTGTACGATAGTTGGTGTGTGGCGACGAGGTAGGCCAGTCATACCTGCTTTACATGCTTCTAGATGAACAATGTAAATCAGAGCGATGTAAGAGATCAGAGCGGGCAGTAGCGCGGCTTTGATTACTTCTACATACGAAATGCCCACATACTCAACCATCAAGAAGGCTGCTGCACCCATGATAGGTGGTGTTAATTGACCATTGGTTGAAGCCGCGACTTCTACTGCGCCTGCTTTAGTGCCCGGGAAACCAACACGCTTCATTAGCGGGATAGTAAAGGTACCCGTGGTTACCACGTTCGCGATAGATGAACCTGATACCAAACCAGACAGACCTGATGCGACAACGGCTGCTTTCGCTGGGCCGCCTTTCATGTGACCAAGCAGTGAGAATGCAACTTTAATAAAGTAAGCACCGGCGCCAGCACGTTCTAGCATTGCACCAAACAGTACAAACAAGAATACGAATGACGTTGATACGCCAAGTGCCACACCGAATACACCTTCAGTTGTTAGCCACAGATGCGACATTGCCTTGTTCAGGCTCGCACCTTTGTGGGCAATAACGTCCGGCATGTGAGGGCCGCCAAAGGTATAAAGTAGGAATACTGCCGCCACAACCATAAGAGGTGGACCTAAAGCGCGTCGTGTTGCTTCAAGCAGTAGAACCATACCAAATACGGCTGCAACAATATCAAATGTTGTGGGAGCACCAGAACGACCGGCAAGTTCAGTGTAGAAAATATAGATATAAGAAGCTGAAAAACTACCTACAAGCGCTAATACCCAGTCGACTGCCGGGATATGGTCCCGCGGCGAGTTCTTCAAAGCTGGATAAGCGGTAAAGGCTAGGAAAATAGCAAAGGTAAGGTGAATTGCTCGAGCTTCAGTGTCGTTTAAAATTGCGAAGTTAAAAATGAACGGCAGCGGAGATGCATACCAAAGTTGGAACAGTGACCAACATAGAGGCACAAACCATAAAATACGGCCTTGGATACCACGAGGGCTACGCGCACCAGTATCTGATTGTGCCACCATTTCTTGCACATCTGGAGACGGTGATGTTGTCTGCGTCATGTACTTTATCCTTATTATTGATGGTCTGCCTTTTCTTACGAACAACCAAACGTTATTTATTTCCTATCTAGTGTAGTGAATGGATAGGGAAATGCGTTTTTTGTTCGTCTTTGTCTTAGGCTTGATACGAAGGTAAGTCCTCCAAATTGGAGAAACTTAAAGGGCTGTTCTTTTCACTTAAATTATTTTTATAAAACGTGAAAAGCCAATAAGGAGGGCTAGCCTCCTTATTGGTGTAGTAGGCTTAAAGTAGAGTTACTTTAGAAGGCCCACTTCTTTGTAGTATTTTGCTGCGCCTGGGTGAAGAGGGATAGAGATACCCGCTTTAACCATGTCTTCTTTTTTCAGGTTAGCAAATGCTGGGTGTAGGCGTTTGAAAGTGTCAAAGTTTTCAAATACTGCCTTAGCAACGTTGTATGCAACTTCTTCAGAAACGTCTGAAGTTGTTACCATAGTAGCTGCAACACCGAAGCTGTTTACGTCAGCGTCAGTACCACGGTACATACCAGCAGGAACTGTGCTGTAAGCGTAGTATGGGTTTTCAGCTACGATCTTGTCGATCTGTGGACCTGTTGCTGAAACCAGTTTTGCATCACAAGACGTTGTTGCTTCTTTGATTGATCCGTTCGGGTGACCAACCATGTAGATGAATGCATCAATCTTGTTATCACAAAGTGCTTGTGAACGCTCAGAACCTTTAAGTTCAGAAGCAAGCTTGAAGCTGTCGTTAGTCCAGCCCATAGCGTCCATTACAACACCCATCGTTGCACGGTCACCAGAACCTGGGTTACCAATGTTTACACGCTTACCTGCTAGGTCAGACACATTGTTGATGCCAGCATCAGTACGAGCGATGATGTTGAACGGTTCTGTATGTAGAGAGAACATCGCGCGAAGTTTCTTGTATTCGCCCTGATCTTTGAACTTACTTGTACCGTTGTAGCCGTGGTATTGCCAGTCCGATTGAACAACACCGAAATCTAGTTCACCAGCACGGATGGTGTTAACGTTGTAGATTGAACCACCAGTAGACTCTACAGAACAACGAATGTTGTGGTCTTTGCGGCCCTTGTTCACTAGCTTACAAATCGCACCACCAGTTGGGTAGTAAACACCCGTAACTGAACCAGTACCAATCGTGATGAACTCTTGAGCGTTAACAGCGCCAGCGCCCATTACAGCAGCTGCAATAGCACCAACTTTAATAAGTTTGGTAAATGCCATGAATTTCCCTTCCTTTATTCATTATTAACCCTGAAACAAGTGTAGTTGCTTCAGGAGTTTCCTATTTGGAAACGGCACCTTTTTCAATCCATGTGATGAAAAAGTGGCTGAATAATATCAAAAATTGGCAGAAAATTACTCGAATGTTAAAAGATATAGCTAAAAAATCTAACAAATGATGTCTTGATCTCGTGTTTGATTTGCTACTGAGTTTTTAAAATCAATGGTTTAGTGTGATTTTGGAAGGGAGGTATGGATATTCTAGGATGTGATTTGGATCACGAAGCAAATAGATACTCGTGATCCATTAATAAGGCTGATAGTTATGAAACAGCGATCAATTATCCTGCGTATTCAAACAGTTCACACACTGAATCAAACAGTTGCTTAGTGGTAACCGATAACGTTGGGGTAATGAAGATAGTATCATCACCTGCGACTACGCCCAGTATACCTTCCGACTTACCTAGTGAGTCTAATAAACGAGCAATCAGCTGCGCCGCACCAGGACCTGTGTGTATCACCACCAATGCATTGTTGTGGTCAATATCTAGTACTAATTCTCTTAGAGAGCTAGAAACGGTCGGAACACCTAGCTCAGCAGGAAGACAGTAAACCATCTCCATTTTTGCGTTACGAGTTCGAACGGCACCAAACTTGGTTAACATACGCGAGACTTTAGACTGGTTGATGCTTTCAAAACCTTCGTGTTTTAGGGCATCCACAATTTCGCCTTGTGAGCCAAAACGTTCTTCTTTTAGTAAGGCTTTAAATGCACGAACTAAGTTGTCTTGCTTTTCTGTATTGCGCATATGTCATTCTTATTCATTAACAAAGATGTTTGCATATTCTCGCATACATATTCAATTTTAGCCAAAACATCCCTGTAATTTGTTAGTCATATCACTGTAAATATTTAATAGAATAATGTGTTATTTGCGACGACTTATTTTGTTATTTCAGTCGATTATCGCCATAATGCGAACTTGCTGTGTAGCACGGTTTTATTGACTTGCGCGAAGTCGCAAAGCTAGCGTTAATTGATTGTAATCACTTTGTGATTAATATAGTTTTTTAACTTAGATTTAGCTCAAGAATTACCCTACAAAGAATCTATAAGAGAAAGCTCTCAAGGAGAATAACAATGAAAGTAGCTGTTATTGGTGCCGCTGGTGGCATCGGTCAAGCCCTAGCCCTACTACTTAAGAACCGCCTACCTGCTGGTTCAGATCTTGCACTTTACGACATCGCTCCGGTAACACCGGGTGTTGCTGCCGATCTTAGCCATATCCCAACGCCTGTTTCGATCAAAGGTTACGCGGGTGAAGATCCAACACCAGCACTAGAAGGTGCGGATGTTGTACTTATTTCAGCGGGTGTTGCTCGTAAGCCTGGTATGGATCGTGCGGATCTTTTCAATGTGAACGCTGGCATTGTTAAGTCTCTTGCAGAGAAAATCGCAGTTACTTGTCCGACTGCTTGTGTTGGTATCATTACTAACCCAGTAAACACAACAGTGCCAATCGCGGCTGAAGTACTGAAGAAAGCGGGCGTTTACGACAAGCGTCGTCTATTCGGTATTACGACTCTTGATGTGATTCGTTCTGAAACGTTCGTTGCTGAACTAAAAGACAAAGATCCAGGCGACATCCGTGTTCCTGTTATCGGTGGTCACTCAGGCGTAACGATTCTTCCTCTACTTTCTCAAGTTGAAGGCGTAGAGTTCACTGATGAAGAAATTGCAGCGCTAACGACTCGCATCCAAAATGCAGGTACTGAAGTAGTAGAAGCTAAAGCTGGCGGCGGCAGTGCGACACTGTCTATGGGTCAAGCGGCTTGTCGTTTCGGTCTTGCATTAGTTAAAGCACTTCAAGGTGAAGAAAACGTGATTGAATGTGCATACGTTGAAGGTGAAGGCGAGCACGCTCCATTCTTCGCACAGCCAGTTAAACTAGGCAAAGAGGGCGCTGAAGCGATCCTTAGCTACGGTGAGCTAAGTGACTTCGAACGTAACGCTTTAGATAGCATGCTTGAAACGCTAAATGGTGACATCGAGATTGGTGTTGAATTCGCTAAATAAGCGAAACGCTATTTAACTCAGACTTAAGCTAATTAATAAGGGCCGGTCATTATGATCGGCTTTTTTGATCCTGAAGTTCAAGCTACTCGTATTTAGCTTTACAATTAATGTGAAGGTAAATGTTATGGCTACTGTTCAGAAGGGTATGAATGTCGAATATTTGGGGCACTTAGGAAAAGTATTGGTAATTGATGAGCAAGAGCAGTACGCGCTAGTAGAGACTTACAACGGGCATGAGCAGTACGCGGTGCCAATGGAAGAGCTTGAAGAGATTGAAGCACAACTGCCGTTATCATTAGAAGCCAGTCGATATTGAATTTGGCTCACCTACAAATATTTGTTGAAAACCAAAAAAAAGAGCCCTGAGGCTCTTTTTGTTATTTATATAGAAGCTAGAAGCGAGTTGTCTATTAACCTGCTTACTTACTGCGTTTAACTGCTAAGTGTGCGAGCGTGGTTAGCGCTTGCTTATATTCTGAGTCAGGAAGTACAGAAAGCTCAGCGATGGCTTTATCGGCCTCTTCGTAGGCTTTATTTGTTGTGTACTCTAAAGAGCCTGTCTCTTTCATTACAGCCATAATATCGTCAAGACGTTCCATGCCGTTCGCTTTCTCAATCGCTTCACGAATCATGCTTGCTTGTTCAGGAGAGCCATTATGCATTGCGTAAAGTAGAGGCAGTGTTGGTTTGCCTTCGGCTAGATCGTCACCAACGTTTTTACCCATCTCTTTACCATCTGCAGTGTAATCCATCACATCGTCAATCAGTTGGAAAGCGGTGCCTAGGTATTTACCATAGTTCTGCATTGCTGTTTCGATCTCTGGTGATGACTCAGTAAGAATCGCACCGATTTGGGTCGCAGCTTCGAACAAACGAGCAGTCTTAGAGTAGATCACCTGCATGTAGCTTTCTTCTGTGGTGTCTGGGTTATTGCAGTTCATTAATTGTTGAACTTCACCCTCGGCAATCACGTTTACCGCTTCACTCATTAGCTCGAGGATCTTTAAAGATCCTAGCGTTGTCATCATTTGGAATGAGCGTGTGTAGATAAAGTCACCCACCAAAACGCTAGCGGCATTACCAAAAGCGGCATTGGCCGTCGCTTTACCGCGTCTCATGTCTGATTCATCGACAACATCGTCGTGAAGCAGGGTTGCGGTGTGAATAAACTCGATAAAGGCTGCAGAGGTGATATGAGCTTCACCTTGATAACCAAGTGCGCGAGCAGATAAAAGAGCAAGCAAAGGGCGTAGGCGTTTGCCACCACCGCTAACGATATAAAAACCAAGCTGGTTGATTAAACTTACGTCAGAATTAAGTTGGGCTTGAATTGTTTCATTCACTTTTGCCATATCATTGGCAGTAAGCGTTTGGATAGCTTTAAAATCCATTGTTCATCCGGCTGAAGTTAGACCCTGTAAGGCTTATACGTTGTATTTAATTGTTGAATAATACACTAAAAAACGTTGATTAATACATCGCTAAAGGGCATGATTGCCGCACTTTTCTTTGGCGAACAGGTTTTCGCCAATTTTTTAAAAATATGGCTTGTCATAGCGCCATGATTCCCGTAGAATCTGCGCCCTATTGATTAGTTTAGCGCACACCCGAGTTGTACAATTAACAACCATAGGCTGTGCGGAAAAAGCGGAGTAAAATATGTACGCTGTTTTCCAATCTGGTGGCAAACAACACCGAGTAAGCGAAGGTCAAACACTTCGTTTAGAGAAATTAGACGTTGAAACTGGTGCAACTGTTGAATTTGATAAAGTTCTTCTTGTTGCTAACGGCGAAGAAATCGCTGTTGGTGCACCTCTTGTTGAAGGTGGCAAGGTTACTGCAGAAGTAGTACAACACGGTCGTGGCGATAAAGTAAAAATCGTTAAGTTCCGTCGTCGTAAGCACTCGCGTAAGCAAGCTGGTCACCGTCAGTGGTTCACTGAAGTGAAAATCACTGGCATTAACGCTTAAGTATTAGGAGAGTTTAACAATGGCACATAAAAAAGCTGGCGGTTCTACTAATAACGGCCGCGATTCAGAAAGCAAACGTCTTGGTGTTAAGCGTTTTGGTGGTGAATCTGTTCTTGCAGGTAACATCATCGTTCGTCAACGTGGTACTAAGTTCCACGCTGGCACAAACGTTGGCATCGGTAAAGACCACACTCTTTTCGCTCTTACTGAAGGTAAAGTGAAATTTGCTGTTAAAGGTCCTAAAAACCGTAAGTTTGTAAGCATCGAAGCTGAGTAATTTAATCTTTAACTAGATTATTTTATTAGCTTTCAAGCTGAATTCAAAAGCCC
>NZ_JBFRTR010000033.1:0-16042 GCF_041474215.1 Vibrio sp. 10N.222.52.C12 | reverse complement strand
ACGCCATAGTCGTTTGTTAACTGTGCGGTCAATGTGGCTTAAAGCAGAGTTGAGAGTTAAACGACTCAACAGGGTTGTGGTCACTGGTAGTTAGCTCAACACTACACTGTGACTTACTCAAAGCTTGTAGCACACCATCAAACTTCAAAATATACGATTCATCTTCTTTTGGAACAAAATCAGAAATGACCCCACACATAAGACTTCCGGAAGTAGCTGTTACCAAAAAGTGTGATTTATTCCCGGCAACAATTGGTAATGTTTTTGACTGTTCATTACCAAACATTGAAAATCCGCCGATTTCAATTGTATGCATCAGAGTTCTGTCACCTTCAATTTCCCACATGTCACATTTGCCTGCATTCTCTACATGCCAAAACCTAATCTGTATTCCAGCTAGCGACGCTCCATCCCCTTCCGCTTGAAGACTAAGTTGGGTCAAATTACCAGTATTTGTTGGTGATACATATTTATTTGCACAACCAGTTAAAAAGGCACCCAGAATAGGCACTAATAACACACTCTTTTTCATCCTTGATCTCTTTAAACAAAACTAACACTTCACACTTTTGCATATGAAAATGGGATGATAAAGCTCATAGTATTTGTTCGTGACTCAAAGCACAGTTAACAGCTATATTAGACAGAATAATTCTGCATTTTGTCCCCGAAACAATTCTGTCTAGTTTCCAAGACACACTACACTTAGTCTAATAACTCATTTAATAACATTATCTTACCTACTTATCTTCGTATCAAACATGACGAAAAGCAGAAATTTTCCATATAGTTTCTGCAAAATGCAGAAAACTCCCCAATATGTGAGTAAACCGCAGTTCGATAATGAATAGTCATATCTTTGAATATCGTGTTTTCAAACAAAAACGCCGACGTAATTGTCGGCGCTTAACTCTTGGTATTAATAGGTTAGAGGTAGTAACTACTTCGCCATGGTACTCAAAAACTCGGCTTCGAACTCTTCATCGGCTTCTCGGGTTAGACATTCCACCAGCCAATCGATGCTTTGATGGTCAAGCTTACTGTTCACCACGAAAGCTTGCTTTACGCCAGACTGACCCAGCTTGGCAGAGCCGTAGTTCTTGAATGATTTATTGCCGTGGTAATGGAGTGATTTGATCGCTTCTGCGTTAGGTTCTGGCAAGGCATCGAGGGTATTAGCAAGCTGAATCACCAACTCCATTGGGTTCTTAGAGGAAGATATTCGATACAGAAAACCGCCCTCTACTCTTTGGCGAACCCAATAATCAAAGCCGCTGCAATCCATCACCTTGTCACTGACCAGTGCGGCTTCGCTGTGATAGCCACACGGTTCAACCATCACTGGGGTATGTTTGAATTCTGGCTGACCTGATGCGGCATCGGTATGAGGCAAGATTAGTTCGCATGGTTTGCTGTCTTTGGCGGTGGGTGCGTTCCAGTGGATAGGCATGAAGACTTGTTCACGGCGCATCTCTTTGGTCACCACTAAGCGCGCTTGGCACTCCCCTTGTGCGCTGCGCACTTTCACCACAGGGTTAATAGTCGCGTGGTTGAAAGCATCTAGCCCAAACTCATCCAAGTTCAGTTCTGAAACGGTATCTGGGTGGATGGCGACAAACGGTTCTGGGGTGTGTTCACCTAAGCCTGCCGCCAAACCTGTGCGGCTCATGGTGTGCCATTGGTCTCTGATTCGACCTGTGTTCATGATAAGCGGGAATTCAAGGCTGGTATCGGCAATCGGTTTGTCGTGCTCAACTGCAATAAACTGCGCTTTGCCTGATTCAGTAAAGAACTCGCCATTGGTGAACATGCGTTGCTCAATGATCTCTGGTTGATACTCTAACACTGGCCATTGCTGTGGAGTGAGTTCGCCATAGCCTTTTTCATCCAGTTGCGTGAGTCCAATTAAGCACAAGTCTCGCGCTTTGCCCGTTTCATTGCCGAGCGCTGTCATCTCGCAATACTCTTTGAAGATCTCGCCTTCGTGGCGGTAATCAAACTGCTCTTTGAATCCCATTTTTTGCGCCACTTCTTTCAAGATCCACCAATCCGGTTTGGCTTCCCCTGGGCTTGGTAACACGCGGCGCTGGCGTGAAATTCGGCGTTCAGAGTTAGTCACGGTGCCCGACTTTTCGCTCCACCCTTGCGCGGGTAGCACTACATCAGCCAAGCGAGTGGTTTCCGTATCGGCAATGCAGTCAGATACCACCACAAATGGGCACTTCTCTAATGCGGCTTTGATTTTTTCGCTGTCAGGCAGGCTCACAACTGGGTTGGTTGCCATGATCCACACGGCTTTGATTTTGCCTTCATTCATGGCATCAAACAGGTCAATCGCTTTTAAACCCGCATGTGTGGCTAAGCTGTCGGTTTGCCAGAACTCGCTGACGGTCTGGTGTGATTGCGGGTCACCAAATTCAAAGTGCGCCGCTAAGGTATTGGCTAAACCGCCCACTTCTCGGCCACCCATTGCGTTCGGCTGGCCCGTTACAGAGAATGGCCCCATGCCCGGCTTGCCAATTTTCCCGGTGGCTAAATGGCAGTTAATAATGGCATTCACCTTGTCACACCCTTGTGTCGATTGGTTCACGCCTTGGGAGTAAATAGTCAGCACCTTCTCGTTCGATGCAAACAAACTGTAGAACTGTTTTAGCTGCTGCTCTGTTAACCCTGTCAGCTCAGGAACGCTTTTGTCGCCCCAGCCTGATTCGGTATAGCGATATTGAGTTGCAGATCGAATCGATTCAGTAAAGCCTTGAGTGTGGTTTTCTATGTAGTCTGCATCTAGCTTGTCGTTATCGTCGAGATAGCCCAATAAGCCGTTAAACAGCGCCACGTCTGAGCCAGATTCCAATGCCAAGTGAATATCTGCAATTTCACAGGTGTCGGTATAACGCGGGTCGATGACGATAACTTTCAATTCAGGGTTGGCTTGTTTCGCGGCTCTTAATCTTTGGAAAAGTACCGGGTGACACCATGCTAAGTTGGAACCTGTAATCACGACGAGTTCGGCTTGCTCGAGATCTTCGTAGCACACCGGTACTGTGTCTGCGCCAAATGCTCGCTTATGCCCTACCACGGTTGAAGCCATACACAACCTAGAGTTACTGTCGATGTTGCCACTACCAATGAAGCCTTTCATCAGTTTATTGGCAACATAGTAGTCTTCGGTAAGCAGCTGACCAGATACATAGAACGCAACCGAATCGGCCCCATATTCTTCGATGGTTTGATTGAATTTGTCTGCGACCAACTGAGTGGCACTGTTCCAATCTAGCTCTTGTTTTTGCTCATTCTGAATATGAGCAGGCTGTGTAAGACGACCTAAAGGCGTGACGGTGTCGCCGAGCGCAATCCCTTTAGTGCATAGCTTTCCATAGTTTGATGGATGATCTTTATCACCACGCACTTCTAGTTTTCCTAACGATGTCGGTCTCGCTTCTATTCCACACCCTACACCACAATAAGCACAGGTCGATTTTATCCAGCCGCTGTTTGAATCGGTCATCCGTTTCTCACTCAATTATCCATAATTGTAATAACTAAAAATAAGCAAATAACACGCCACTTAATAGCAGCTGATGAATAGCAAATAATTTCACATAAAAACAACAACTTAATAAAAACACAAATATCAACAACGAACCAAACAGAACTTAACCAAGATAGAAACTTAATTTTTGCACCATCTTGCAGAAAGTTGCACCACAAACGCTCATTTATATAAATATAACAAAAATTTTACATACCACTTTAGGGGTAATTACGTGCCACCTGCAATTTTTAAATCACTGAAATATATATATTAAATTTTATTTAAATGAACAAATCGCAATCTGGCATCCTCCTTGCTCCACTAAAAACCAAGACTTAGAAAAAACATTTTTGTTTTTCTTGATGATTATGAATTGAGTGGAATCTCAACCCGGTATTCATCTGCTAACGACTAGAAATTAGATGCTAGTGATGGTGGCGCCGAGAATAAGGAATGGATTATGAGCAAGAAGAAAATCGTCGTTGTTGGTAACGGCATGGTTGGACACAAATTTATCGACAACATCCTGCAATCAGACAGTGATGAGTTTGATGTGATTACTTTTAGTGAAGAACCAAGGCTGGCCTACGACCGTGTTCAGCTGACGGCTTACTTTAATGGTAAAAGCGCTGATGACCTGTCATTGACCAGTGAAGAATATTACCAAAGCAACGGCGTGAACTACTTGTTGAACCAGAAGGTTGCCAAGCTAGACACCGCCAATCAACAAGTCATCACTGAAAGTGGTCATGTTGAAAGTTACGACAAGCTAATCTTGGCGACGGGCTCTTTCCCTTTTGTTCCCCCTATTCCTGGTAACGACCAAGAACACTGTCACGTTTATCGCACCATCGAAGATTTAGACGCCATCGAGCTTTCAAGCAAAGTCAGCAAATCTGGCGTGGTGATTGGTGGTGGTCTGCTTGGCTTAGAAGCCGCAAACGCCGTCAAAAACCTTGGTTTGGAAACTCATGTGGTTGAATTCGCGCCTCGCCTAATGGCCGTTCAATTAGATGATGGTGGCGGTGCCCTACTGCGCAGAAAAATTGAAGACCTTGGTGTGCAAGTTCATACCGAGAAAGCGACCTCTGAAATAGTCGATGGCGAAAATGCTCGCTACCGCATGAACTTCGCCGATGGCACCCATTTAGAAACCGATATGATCGTATTCTCTGCGGGTATTCGCCCTCAAGATGAGTTAGCAAGAAGCTCTGATGTCGAAATTGGCGAGCGCGGCGGTATTGTCATCAACAACCACTGCCAAACCAATATCGACAACGTCTACGCCATTGGTGAATGTGCCCTTTGGGATAACAAGATCTTCGGCTTAGTGGCGCCCGGTTATTCCATGGCGAAAGTCGCGGCTTCGCATATTGTCTCTGACGGTACTGACGACGCTGCGTTCACTGGCGCCGACATGAGCACCAAGCTCAAACTGCTTGGCGTCGATGTTGCCAGTATTGGTGAAGTGCACGGCAAGACAGAAGGTGCTCAATCGTATACCTACAACGATGAAATAGAACAAGTTTATAAGCGCCTGATCATCTCGGCTGACGGCACAAAGATTGTTGGTGCTGTGTTAGTGGGTGATGCAGAAGCCTACGGTTCGCTACTGCAAATCAAGCAAAATGACATGCCTCTTCCTGAAAACCCATCAGTGCTGATTTTACCTAACGTGGCCGATGATTCTGGCTCTGCAATGGGTGTTGAAGCTCTGCCTGATAGCGCTGTGATCTGTTCATGTTTTGATGTGACCAAAGGCGATATTAAAGAGGCCGTTTCAGCTGGCTGCACCACGATGCCGGCTCTAAAAGAAACCACCAACGCTTCAACAGGTTGTGGCGGTTGTTCTGCCCTTGCGAAACAAGTTCTGGATAGTGAGCTGATTAACTTGGGTGTGGAAGTCTCTAACGATATCTGTGAGCACTTTGCTTATTCTCGCCAAGAGCTTACCGACATCATTCGCGTCAACAAAATCAAGACCTTCGATGAGCTGTTAGATTCTCACGGCAACGGATTGGGCTGTACCGTGTGTAAACCGGCTGTCGGTTCGATTCTGGCTTCCTACTGGAACGATTACATCCTTGAAGATCAACATATCGAGCTGCAAGACACCAATGACATCTACCTTGGCAACATGCAAAAAGACGGCACTTACTCGGTAGTTCCGCGTATTGCTGGCGGTGAAATCACTCCCGATAAATTGATTGTTTTAGGCGAAGTCGCTAAAGAGTTCGACCTGTACACCAAAATCACGGGCGGTCAGCGTGTCGACTTGTTTGGCGCACAGCTTAACGAACTGCCTATCATCTGGAAAAAGCTGATTGATGCAGGTTTTGAAACGGGCCACGCCTACGGTAAATCGGTTCGTACCGTGAAATCTTGTGTCGGTAGCACTTGGTGTCGATACGGTGTCGACGACAGTGTTGGCTTAGCGATTCGACTTGAGAACCGCTACAAAGGCCTGCGTTCACCACACAAGATCAAGTTTGCGGTTTCTGGCTGTACTCGTGAATGTGCAGAAGCCCAATCAAAAGATTTTGGCATTATCGCCACCGACAAAGGTTGGAACCTCTACATCTGTGGTAACGGCGGTATGCGCCCTCGCCATGGTGACCTTTTCGCTACCGACCTTGATGAAACCACACTCCTTAAATACATCGACCGCGTTTTGATGTTCTACACACGTACCGCAGACCGCTTACAGCGTACATCGGTATGGATGGAGAACCTTGAAGGCGGCATCGAATACCTCAAGCAAGTCGTGATTGAAGACAAGCTCAACGTTGCTGAAGAACTTGAGGCCGATATCGCCCTCAACATCGAAAAATACCAGTGTGAGTGGAAAACCACCATCGAAAACCCTGAAAAGATGAAACGCTTCCAGCACTACATCAACAGCGAAGAAATGGACACTAGCCTGTCATTCATCAAAGAACGAGAGCAGCGTTTTCCTAAGCCGAGCTTGAGCTCTTCTTCCGATTCAAAACGCGATGAAAAGCTCGCTAAAGCAGACCAAATCGAAGTGACTGAGGTTTCATAAATTTCATCAGGTTCATCAGGTTCATCAGGTTCATCAATAAAAAAATAAAAACTCAATTTTAGACTAGGAGAAAGTCATGGAAAATTGGACAACCGTATGCAGCACCAGCGATCTAACCCCAAACGGGGGAATTTGCGCCAAAGTAGACGATAACCAAGTGGCTATTTTTTACTGCAAGCGCAGCGACACGCTTTATGGGCTCTCTAATTACGACCCTATCGGCAAGGCGAATGTGATGTCACGTGGTATAATTGGTTCATTAAGCGGAGAACCTTACGTGGCCTCACCCTTATACAAGCAGCATTACCACTTAGAAACTGGCGAATGTCTTGAACAGCCTGAGCTCAAGCTCGTGAAATTTGAAGTTCGCAAACAAGGAGAACAAGTTCAAGTTCTCGCACCACTTGCTATCGCCAGTTAACTAAACCGCCGACACCATCATGCAAACGCTTATTAGCGTGCGCAATTTCGGCACAGGGTTTATGCACATTAAAAGCGTTCTAAGTTCGGAAGTAACGCAGGTGCACAAACCGGGTAATTTTCCAGATTTAAAGGATTTAAACCATGGATAACACTAAATTTTCGCTGCTTTCATTTACGGGTAAGATGAAAACCTTACACCTAAGTTGGATGGCCTTTTTTATCACCTTTGTTGTGTGGTTCAACTTTGCCCCACTACTGCAAATGGTGAAAACCTCACTTGGTCTTTCTACTGAAGAGATCAAAACACTGCTTATTCTCAACGTTGCATTGACCATTCCGGCGCGTGTCGCCATTGGTATGTTAACCGACCGATACGGCCCAAGATTGGTCTACTCTTCGCTACTCGCGGTCTGTTCAATCCCTTGTTTTATGTTTGCTATGGCAGACTCTTTTATTCAAGCGGCGATTGCTCGTTTCCTATTAGGCTTCATCGGTGCAGGCTTCGTTGTCGGTATTCGTCTAGTGTCTGAGTGGTTCCCACACAACGAACTGGGTACTGCAGAAGGTATTTACGGCGGCTGGGGTAACTTCGGTTCAGCAGCAGCGGCGTTCACACTTCCAACTCTCGCTCTAGCGTTTGGTGGTGAAGACGGCTGGCGTTATGCGGTCGGTATTACCGGCGTAATGAGCTTAGCGTTCTCGTTTATCTTCTACAAAAACGTGTCAGATACACCAAAAGGTTCGACTTACTTCAAGCCTGCTCAAGTAACAGCAATGGAAGTGACATCAAAGGGTGACTTTTTCTTCCTACTTATTATGAAGATCCCTATGTATGCCGCTTTAGCGCTACTGACTTGGAAGCTATCACCAACCAACATCAACATGTTGTCTGACATGGCGGTTTACTCTGTGTATGCAGGTTTAGCAGCACTTTACGTGTACGAAGTGTCGCAAGTTTGGAAAGTAAACAAGAACGTATTTAAAGAAGAAGTGCCTGAGATTCACCAGTACAAGTTCAAGCAAGTAGCGGTACTTAACGTATTGTACTTCGCAACATTTGGTTCTGAACTGGCTGTGGTTTCTATGCTGCCACTGTTCTTCTCTGAAACCTTTGAATTAACACCGGTTCTTGCAGGTATGGTTGCATCGGCTTATGCCTTTATGAACCTAATGTCTCGCCCAGGTGGTGGTTGGATTTCAGATAAATTCGGTCGTAAACCAACACTGCTTATTCTAACGATTGGTCTTGCTGTGGGTTACTTCGCAATGGGTCAAGTCGACAGCACATGGCCTGTATGGCTAGCGGTTGTTGCGGCGATGGCGTGTTCTTTCTTCGTGCAAGCGGGTGAAGGTGCGGTATTCGCAACGGTTCCTCTAATCAAGCGTCGTATGACAGGTCAAATTGCAGGTATGACGGGCGCTTACGGTAACGTGGGTGCAGTAGTTTACCTAACTGTGTTGTCATTCGTGAGCTACCAAACCTTCTTCTTAGTGATTGCTGCAACAGCGGTACTTGGCTTTGTGACTCTACTGTTCATGGAAGAGCCTAACGGCCAAATCGCCGAAGTAAACGACGATGGCAGTGTCACTCTGATTAATGTTTCAAGCTAGGTCTGTACTATGAAGCATTGATATTATTGAATCGGGAGAAGCACCTTAGCGGATACATCAATGCTAGGTGCTTCGTTCAAAGGCTCTAAGTTCACTAGGGTTTTTGTTCTTCCTAGGATGTTCTGTCAAGGAAGCGGGAAGAAGAGCAGTTAAGAAGAAGACCAGTTATGACAATTTCATTCAGCCAAGGGCAAGTCATCACGCCAGAATCCAACAACCAGTTAACGCTTAAGTTTGGTGGTTATTCGAATCAAGGCGTACGAGATGAAAACCAAGATGCCATCATTGTAAAACACCCAAAAACTCGCGCAGAGCAAGAGTTGAAAGGCAGTGTTGCCTGCATAGCAGACGGCGCAAGTTGCAGTGAACACGGCCAGAAAGCCAGTCACACCAGCGTGATGCAGTTTATCGACGACTATTACGCAACTCCCCAAAGCTGGAGCATCCAACGTTCGGCGCAAAAGGTCTTAACGTCCCTCAATTCTTGGCTCTTCAACACGTCTGTTTCTAATATTCATCCCGCACAACAAGTGAACCACAATGCCCTCGTTTCGACGTTCAGCAGCGTGATACTCAAATCAAACACCGCGCATATCTTCCACGTGGGCGACAGCCGTATCTACTTACTAAGAGATGGAGAATTACGCCAACTGACCCGCGACCACACGCGTAAAAATATGGGACAGAAGCATTATCTAACACGCGCCTTAGGCATGGACAACCAACTCAACGTTGACTATCAAACCCTACCTATAAAGAAAAACGACTGCTTTATCCTGACATCTGATGGCGTGCACGAGTTTGTCTCTCCCAACACCTTCAAGGAACACATCGACAAACCCGGAGCGGATTTCGAATACGCGGCACAAACCATCTGTAACACGGCTTTAAGCCACAATAGCTCGGACAACGTGAGCTGCTTGATTGTGCAAGTCAGCCATCTGCCTAAACCTTCGCTGATTGAGTTCCATGAGAAGCTGGCTAAACGTGCTATCCCACCCGCTTTAAAGCTCGGGCAAAGTATCGACAACTTCATGGTACTTGAGGTGTTGTATGCAGGGTCAAGAAGCCATGTGTATCGTGTAATACAGAAAGATACACAAACCGAGTTCGTGCTGAAAGTCCCTTCCGTTCAATATCACGATAGCCCTTCGCAACTTCGAGCTTTCTTTAATGAACAATGGGCGGGGATCTTGCTGAAAAATAAGAGAGTAATGAAGGTTTACCCGACGCCAGAGAACTCGCAATTCTTATATCAAATCTGCGAATGGGTAGAAGGCATCACCCTAAGACAATGGATGTACGACAATCCAAAGCCGTCACTCAATGAAGTACGCGACATACTAGAAAAGATCACTCAAGGCATTCGAGTACTGCAACGTGCAGACATGGTGCACCGAGACTTAAAGCCGGAAAACATCATGATTCAACGTGATGGTGAGGTAAAAATCATCGACCTTGGTGCGGTGTTAGTGAGAGGCCTTGAAGAGGGAGAGCTCACCGACAAAGACGACACTCCATTAGGCGCGGTCAATTACATAGCGCCAGAGACCATCAAGCACAACACGGCCACCACAAGCTCGGATCTGTTCTCTATCGCCGTGATCGGCTATGAGATGCTAACAGGTGGATTGCCCTACTCTGAAATGACTGCACAATCGCTTAAGCAATCTCGTCATCATCAGTGGGAATACCAACCCATCACACAGAAACGAGCTGACTTGCCAAGTTGGGTAGATTTGGTGTTACAAAAAGCCTGCGCGGAATCACCAAGCGAACGTCATCAAGTGTTAGGGGATTTTGTGGCAGATCTTTACACACCAAACCAAAGCTTGGTCAAAAGCAAAGCCAAGCAACCTTTGATAAACCGAAACCCGATCCAGTTTTGGAAAGTGTTGGCTTTGTTGCTCGGCATTGTTGCCATTGTAGAAATGGGCTTATTGCTGAGTTCTAGTTAATTGCAGGTTCGAGTTAAAACCAAGTTCGAGCTAAACGCGAGGCTTCTAGCCAAGCGTAAAATTCGAGCTAGCCTCGTTTTACTAAGCTTCTTGGCACTAGCTCAATACCCGCTTGGTAACGTTTAGCAGACGCGTTCAAAGCCAAAGCAAAGGCGCTGTCTGCAATCACTTCGAATTGCTGTGGCAGTGAGTGGACTTTAAAAGGTAAGAAATCCAATAAACGATTATCACCAAAGGTTGCCAGCTTTACTTGGCTGATCAGTTCTGGCTTTTCAACCATCACATCCAACACACCTTCTAGTAAGGTATAAGACATAGTGACAATGGCATCGGGCACTGTGCCTTTGGCAATCCAACCCTCAAAAATCTCACGTCCTGATTCTCGGTCAAAGTGCTCGCCATAACCGACAACCATCGGCTTGTTGTCTGTTAGCCTTGTTTGTTGAGTATGTGCTTTATTCGCCGCTTCAAAACCCAACTGACGTTCACGTGAAATGTTCAGATCAGGCAGTGCACCAATCAAACCAACACTATGAATGCTGTCATCAAGAATCGAGTGCGTCAGTTCAAATGCCGCTTCGAAGTCTTCACTGATCACGCAGGCAAAATGTTCATCGTCTAACGGACGGTCAATCGCGATGACTGGTGTGCCTGAGTTTTGCAGTTTCAAGTAGAACTCATTGGCGTCTGGCATAGAGCTCGCCACCAGCAAGGCATCGATACGACGGCTAACAAGCGCTTCCGCAACTTTACGTTCGGTTTCAGCGTCATCATCTGAGCAACCAATCAAAATTTGATAACCCACTTTACGTGAGTTCTGCTCTATCAATTTTGCTAAACGCGCGTAACTGCTGTTTTCCAAGTCAGGAATAATCAAACCAAATGAACGGCTATTACCAGCGCGCAACGACGAAGCAGCATGGTCTGGTCGGTAGTTATACTCTTCCACGACTGCCATTACTTTCTGCTGAGTCTTTTCACTGATTCTGTATTTCTGCGCCTTGCCATTAATAACATAGCTGGCTGTCGTTTTCGACACACCGGCTAGTTTGGCAATCTCATCTAGTGTCATATGGGTGACCTGTATTTTGTGCGTAGGATCATATAACCAATCTTCTGATCCTTGGATTAGTTGAATTATATGCTGAATCGATTCAGTATAAAAGCTGAAAGGATTCAGCAAAATCTGAAAAGTGACTTCAATCATCCTTTTGAATGGATTGAGCGTCATTTGTTGTGATTCAACTTCTCGTTATTAACGAAACTGAAATTACGACACGCAGCAAAACTATTTTGAAAACCAAAATCGGCTTTGCTGAATTTTTTTACACTGAATGCTGAACCGATTCAGCTAAAGTAAAACAAAGAGCAAAGCAAAGAGTAAAGTTCACTAATTCTTGCTCTAGACTGAATCGTAGCGATACACAAATTCTCAAGCGATACGCTAAAGAGGCACCATGCTTAAATTATCAAAATCTGACATCACTCTTGGTCAAACGGCCGATGACAAATTCAAAGCTATCCAGAACATTGCTGGCGACCTAACCGCGAAAGGTTTAGTTGACTCTGGTTACGTTGAAGGAATGCTGAACCGTGAAAACCAGAACTCTACGTTCCTAGGTAACGGCATCGCGATTCCTCACGGAACGACGGACACGCGTGGCCTAGTGAAAGAGACAGGCGTTGCGGTACACCACTTCCCTGAAGGTATTGATTGGGCAGACGGCAACCGTGTTTACGTAGCAATTGGTATTGCAGCGAAATCTGACGAGCACTTAGGCATTCTTAAGCAGCTAACGAAAGTGCTAGCGGCAGACGGTGTTGAAGAGAAATTAAAGCAAGCGAAATCAGAAGACGAAATCATCGCCCTACTTAACGGCGAAGTTCAACTAGAAGCCGACCTAGACGCTTCTTTAGTTCAGCTACTGTTCCCTGCGAGCGACATGATTCAGATGTCTGCAGTTGCGGGCGGCCTTCTTAAGAACACTGGTTGCACAGACAACACATTCGTTGCCGACCTAGTGACAAAAACACCAACTCACCTAGGGCAAGGCCTGTGGTTGTTAGGCAGCGACAAAGGCGTAACTCGCACTGGCGTATCTTTCGTTTCAACAGCGAACCATTGTGAATTCGAAGGCACACCAGTTAAAGCATTGGTGGCATTTGCTGCTTGCAACAGCGCGCACCAATCTATTCTGGCGAACCTAAGCAAAATGGTTTTCGAAGGTAAACAGCAACAACTATTAGCCGCTGACGCAGCGCAAGTGATTGGCCTTCTAAAAGGTGAAGCGGTTTCTACAGCTTCTGAAGGTGATGACAACTGCGCAGTATTCAAGATCAAAAACGCACACGGACTACACGCTCGTCCGGGCGCAATGCTGGTTGCTGAAGCGAAGAAGTTCGAATCAACAATCCGCGTTTCAAACCTAGATGGCGACGGAAAAGAAGTGAACGCGAAGAGCTTGATGAAAGTCATCGCACTTGGCGTTAAACACGGCCACCAGCTTCAGTTTGTTGCTGAAGGTGACGATGCAGCACAAGCACTTGAATCGATTGGTAAAGCTATCGCTTCAGGCCTTGGCGAAGGTTAAGGAGTCGATATGTCTGATAAACAAATCAAAGCCGTTACCGTAACGCTTAACCCTGCTCTAGACCTGACAGGCGCTATCGACGCACTAAATGTAGGTTCAGTTAGCCTAGTAAACAAAGGCTCTCTGCATGCAGCGGGCAAAGGCGTAAACGTCGCAAAAGTTCTTTCAGAGCTTGGCGCGAAAGTGACCGTAACAGGTTTCCTTGGTCGCAATAACGAAGAAGCGTTCTGCCAACTGTTTGAAGAGATGGGCGCAACTGACCGCTTCATCCGTGTTGATGGCGCAACTCGCATTAACGTGAAATTGGTAGAGAATTCAGGCCAAGTAAGCGACATCAACTTCCCAGGTGTTCCTGTTGATGCTGACGCGATTAAAGCGTTCGAAGAAACCCTATTAGAACTTGCTGAAACGCACGATTATTTCGTCATTGCAGGCAGCTTGCCACAAGGTATCTCTCCTGAGCTTTGCGCTTCTTGGGTTCAACGCTTACACGATTTAGGTAAGAAGGTGCTATTTGATAGCAGCCGTGACGCACTTAAAGCCGGTATCAATGCACAACCATGGTTAATCAAACCAAACGATGAAGAGCTGTCTCAGCTGTTCAATGCAGAGCTGACAACTCGTGACCAATGCCAACACGCGGGCCAAGCCCTAAGTGAAAAAGGCATCGAGAATATCGTGGTATCACTTGGCGCTGAAGGCGTGATGTGGCTTAACCAAGGTGAATGGTTACATGCTCAACCACCGCGCATGCAAGTAGTAAGCACGGTAGGCGCAGGTGACACATTGGTTGCTGGTCTATGTTGGGGTCAAATGCAACAGATGCCAAAACCAGAACTTATTAAATTCGCAACCGCCCTATCTGCTCTAGCAGTTTCACAGGTAGGCGTGGGCATCACCAGCCAACAAGAGCTGGATTCAGTACTACAAAATATCCAATTACAGGCGCTTAGTGCTCCAACTAGCCAGTTAGACACAAGCAAATAGGACAAAAGGTTTATTATGAATATTACCATTATCACAGCTTGCCCAAGTGGCGTAGCAAACAGCATCATCGCCGCGGGCTTGTTAGAGCAAGCGACAAAAGCACTAGGTTGGAACGCTGCTATTGAATGTCAATCAAGCGTGTTACCTGATTCAACTGTATCGCAAGACGCTATCGACAGCAGCGACGTTGTAGTTATCGCAGCTAACAAAAATGTTGATAAAGCACGTTTTGTTGGTAAGAAAGTGTACCAAGCGGCTATCTCTGAATGCACTGCAGATGCAAAAGCGTTTCTAGAGAAAGCGGTAGCAGAAGCAACAGTATTAGACGCTTCTCAAGCTGAAAGCACTGTTGAAGTGACCGGTACCTCTCCAAACTCTTCTACAACAGCAAGCACAGGCAGCAAGAAGATCGTAGCGATTACGGCTTGCCCAACGGGTGTTGCACATACCTTTATGGCAGCTGAAGCGCTTGAAGCAGAAGGCAAACGCCTAGGTCACCAAATCAAAGTGGAAACTCGCGGCTCTGTAGGTGCGAAAAACCAACTGACAGACCAAGAAATCGCAGACGCTGATCTAGTTATCATCGCAGCAGACATCGACGTTCCTCTGGATCGTTTTAACGGCAAAGCGCTGTACAAAACTACAACAAGCCCTGCTTTGAAGAAAACAAAGCAAGAGATGGAAAAAGCATTCGCAGAAGCTAAACCATACCAACACACAGCGTCTTCAAATTCAGCGCCTGCTGACGAGAAGAAAGGCGTGTACAAGCACCTGATGACAGGTGTATCTCACATGCTTCCTGTGGTTGTTGCGGGTGGTTTGATCATCGCACTCTCTTTCGTATTCGGTATCGAAGCGTTTAAAGAAGAAGGCACACTGGCAGCAGCACTGATGACTATCGGTGGTGGTTCTGCATTCGCACTGATGATTCCTGTTCTTGCTGGTTTCATTGCATTCTCGATTGCCGACCGTCCGGGTCTGGCTCCAGGTCTAATTGGCGGTATGCTGGCTAGCTCAACGGGCGCAGGTTTCCTAGGTGGTATCGCGGCAGGTTTCATTGCAGGTTACGCAGCGAAATTCATTGCCGACAAGGTTCAACTTCCACAGTCCATGGAAGCCCTCAAGCCTATCCTGATCATTCCGTTTATCGCGAGTTTGTTCACTGGTCTTGTGATGGTTTACATCGTAGGTGGTCCTGTTTCTGGCGTGATGAGCGCGATGACAACTTTCCTAAACAACATGGGTACGTCTAATGCGATTCTTCTAGGTGTGATTCTAGGCGCAATGATGTGTTTCGACCTTGGTGGTCCGGTAAACAAAGCCGCTTACACATTCGGTGTTGGTCTACTGGCTTCGCAAACTTACGCACCAATGGCGGCTATCATGGCAGCAGGTATGGTTCCAGCTCTAGGTATGGGCCTTGCGACTTTCCTAGTGAAAGACAAGTTTGAAGCAGGCGAGCGTGAAGCAGGTAAAGCATCATTCGTTCTTGGCCTATGTTTCATCTCTGAAGGTGCAATCCCATTCGCAGCGAAAGATCCAATGCGTGTTATCCCAGCTTGTATGGCAGGTGGTGCACTAACAGGTGCTCTATCAATGATGTTTGGTGCACAGCTAATGGCTCCACACGGCGGTCTATTCGTACTACTGATTCCTGGCGCTATCTCTCCAGTACTTATGTACCTAGTAGCGATTGCAGCAGGTACGCTAGTAACAGGCTTTGGCTACGCAGCACTTAAAAAGATGAGCGGCTCTAAAGTAACGGCAGAGGCTTAATCCCCCTACTCTGGTTAACGGTTCAGCCCGATAACCAGAGGCTCTTGATAACCGGTTTCTTGGTAAAACGGCTCCTTAAAACAAAGGCTCCTCATTTGAGGTAATGCCGTTCACTTAA
>NZ_JBFRTR010000032.1:0-844 GCF_041474215.1 Vibrio sp. 10N.222.52.C12 | reverse complement strand
GGGAGTCCAATTATCTAAGTTGACATTTTACGTAACATACGGAACAGGGTAAGCCTGTATCGCTCCCTATGGGAAAGCCCTTGTGGCCGATAGTGATGCGGGTAAAGGAGGTCGGAGAAAGCGAAGGCTGCATTGTAACGATGCAGATACAGACTCGTGTCTGGTCACGAAAGTGAGCCCACTTCCGACTGGTCTTTCGTTGCGAGAGAGTTTGAAGAACTTTATTTAAGGAGAAACGCAAATGATGATTTCTAAAGAGATTAGTGCCTCTCCTGACAGTGCTCAATGGCAGTCTATCGACTGGAAACCTATTGAGTCGCATGTATTAAAGCTTCAGATGCGTATCGCAAAGGCAACTAGAGAAGGTAAACACGGTAAAGCGAAAGCCTTGCAGTGGATACTAACCCATTCTCGCTCAGCCAAGCTTCTTGCAGTAAGGCGAGTATCTCAAAATAAAGGTAGTAAAACGTCTGGAATAGATGGTGTCATCTGGAACACAGATGCACGCCGCATAAAAGCAGTTAATCAATTGAGTCGAAAGGCGTACAAAGCCCAACCGCTCAAGCGTATCTACATCCCTAAAAAGAACGGCAAGCTCAGACCATTAGGCATTCCATGCATGATTGACAGAGCGCAACAAGCCCTCCATCTTCTTGCATTAGAGCCTATATCGGAAATGCTTGCTGACCCTAATAGTTATGGATTTAGGCCAAATCGCAGTACTGCCGATGCAGTTGGGCAGTGTTTCAAATGTTTGGCATTAAAGAAATCAGCTAAATGGGTACTTGAAGGGGATATTAAAGCTTGTTTCGACAAGATCGGCCATCAATGGCTTCTTGATAAC
>NZ_JBFRTR010000031.1:0-30007 GCF_041474215.1 Vibrio sp. 10N.222.52.C12 | reverse complement strand
CCTTCTGGTTTTATACTTGTTCGAATCTCGAGCTAGAAACTAGCTGCTACTTTGACACGTATCTTTACTGATCAGCTTCTCAACGATCAGTTGTCCGCGAGTGTTGCGAATCTTGATGTTGTAAGCCAAGCCCATGTCGAGGTTTGCTCTTACTTCAGAGTTGGTGCAGTAGCTATTCACACTCATGTCTACAACTTGGTTTAAAGGTTTAGCACCTTTTGCATCTTGGTTGTAGATCATCATGATTTCGATAACCGTGTTCTTTGCCAGCACGCGCATGACCGACAGCGGGCCATACTCAATCGGCAGGCCTGCGGATAAAACGCCAGCGCGATGCTGCGCCATCATTTCTAGCTGTCTTTGTTTGTCTTGTTCACTTGATGAGCTGCAGCCTGCAAGCAGAACAGCGGCCAGTGAACCGATAATCCATTTTTTCACGTTAAAATACTTTCTTGAATGGTTTAACAATCACATTTTGGTAGACACCTGCAGCAATGTACGGGTCTGCGTCTGCCCATGCCTGTGCATCGTCTAAAGAATTAAACTCAGCAATCACAGTAGAACCTGTGAAGCCCGCTTCACCAGGGTTATCTGAATCAATCGCTGGCATTGGACCTGCTGTCAAAAGGCGGCCTTCATTGTGAAGTGTTTGTAGGCGTTCTAGATGTTGTGGGCGAACACTTAGGCGTTTTTCTAATGAATTTTCGACGTCTTGAGAAAAAATCACGTACCACATATTGAGATATCCTTATTTTACTTCACTAAATTGAGGGCGTTTAAATTCGCTATCTTGCTAATTTACGCGAACTAATTGGTATTGGAAGAGCTAATGATAAGAAATTGTGAAATGGTGCGGGAGAGTGAGAAGGTCTTTAGCATTTTTAATCGAAATGGCTAAAGACCTTACAGTGCGATAGGGCCGTCGAAAGTACTATTTATTAATTGGGCGGGGTTTACCGCTTTCGTCTACAGCAACGTAGTTGAATGTCGCGCCACATACCTTGTAACGATCGCCGATGCCGTGATCAAGTACCGGCTTAACCCATACTTCTAGGTCGATATTCATCGAGCTGCGACCAATCTTGGTGCAGTCACCATAAACACATACCACATCACCCACTGAAACTGGTTGTTTGAACTCGATACCCGATACTGAAACCGTGACTATCTTGCCGTTAGAGATCTCTTTCGCCAGTATCCCGCCAGCAAGGTCGAGCTGAGACATTATCCAACCACCGAAAATCTGGCCTGCTGCATTGGTATCAGAAGGCATCGCCAAAGTGCGAAGAAGTAAAGAACCAATTGGGTTCAAAGTTGATTGAATAGTCATTGTTGTACTCTTAATGGTATTGATTGTTTTAAATTTAAATAGATGTGTTTGCGGGGTTCGCGGTGGTCGTATTGTTAACGTATTCACCGAACACAAACAATCAGTGGCCAATGATCACGAGTATCATTGGCCACTGTTAAATAGCATATTGATAATAATTGTATCAAAAAGGGGATGAGGACTCATCCCTTAGGGTTACTTCTCGTCGGTATTTTTATCCGTTAACTCTTTCTGCTGGTCTTTTGGTAGATGCTTATAGATATAAACACCAGTGAGCAAGGTGAAGAGCAATGTCGCGATGAGTAGACCAAACACTTTGAAGTTGACCCAAACATCCAACGGTAGGCTGAAAGCAACGTAAACGTTGAGAACGGCACATAGGGTAAAGAACAGCGTCCATGCCCAGTTGATCTTGCCCCATACCGAATCAGGCAGTGTGATCTCTTTGCCTAACATACCTTTAATCGCTGATTTGCCCATGATGTGACTGACCGTCAGGCCAATCGCAAACAGTGCGTAAACGATGGTGACTTTCCATTTAATGAAGTTGTCGTCGTGCAAGAAGATGGTCATGCCACCAAATACGGCAACCATTAGAAAGGTGATGACCTGCATTTTTTCGACTTTCTTGTAGATGAAATAAGTCAAAATAATTTGAACTGCAGAGGCAACGATCAAAGCGCCGGTCGCGGTATAGATGTCGTACATCTTATAAAGCGCAAAGAAAATAATGAGAGGAATGAAATCAAGAATTTGTTTCATGAGACACTGACTATCCAGTTAGTTGAGTTGCTGACAGTCTAACGAAAACTGTCTCGATGCTAAATAGCTCGAGACAATTGGGTGCCAATTAATTCAATCTAACCACTCATCGTGTTTAAAGAGTTGAAGCAGGTTATCGCATTGACGAGGTTTGATAGCGAGGTATCAGCTTTTTGATATCTTCAAGGTAACCTTCGCTCTTTAAGCTGTCTAAGGTGTTTTCGAGCTCTTGCTCACTCATGGCAAAACATGTCGATTTACCGGTCGTTAAGTCGAGATACTCGTGATATTCACGCTCTGTGAAGTGGCCAATTCTGTCCATTAATAGGGTTTTAATTCCATGGTGAATCAAGCCGTAATACGTATGTCTTTGTAAGGTCATAGCCTATCCTCCGTGACAAGCTGCAGTGAAACTGGTGCAACCTGCTGTATATTGGTTGGGTTATCTATGACAAAGCAACTCGAATGCCATTTTCTCCAACGGAACAGAATAAATTCCCGGCTAAATAGAATTGAACTTCTTTTCAAATAGTTAAAGGAAGGTACGTTCTATTCTCTGACAATCAATACGAAACAGACATCAAATAGTTTCATTTTGAGAACGGAAAAATTCTCATTATGACGCTCTCCTGCCGCTTATAAAGAGGCCTACCAACAATGATTGCCGCTAATCGACGAGCCAATCAACAAGCGTAGATAAGGATGTATTTTGTCGATTCTTGGGTTGCAGCAAGAAGTAACCATTTCCAGAGAAAACACTGCCTTCACTCACTTTTACCAATCTACCTAAATCAATATCTTGCTTGGCCAGTGTGATGTCGCCTATGGCAATGCCAAACCCTTGAATGGCGGCGTTCATAGCTTGATCGAGTGTTGCGAATTGTTGGTTGTTCTTGCTTGAAAGGTCGTGGCTGCCTATGTGCTCTAACCAAAGTCGCCAATCACTTTGCTCATTGTTGGCGTGTAGCCAAGTGTATTGGGCAAGCTTGTGTGGCTTGATGATGGTCGATGCGTCGTCGACAAGATGGCTCTGTGTAATGCTTTGTGCTTGGCAAACGGGCGCTAGCTGCTCGTTAAACAATAACTGGCTGATAATCGATTGCTGGTTTGGCTTCTTACCATAGGTAATTACGGCGTCAAACGGGTCAAAGCTTGGTTCAAAAACGTGCTTGATGGTCGACGTGAGTTCGACATCAATTTCAGGATAGGCTTGCTGAAAAGACATCAACTTGGGTAGCAGCCAAGAGGTAATACAACTTGGTGCGTTGAGCTTGATCTTCGATGGAGAGCTGGCAACTTGATTTAACGCCGATTGCAGTTGTTGGATGGTATCTTGAATCAGCGGAACCAGTTCTTCTCCCTTAGGTGTTAATGACAACCCGCGAGCATGTCGGTAGAAAAGATCGCACCCGAGACTTTCTTCAAACGACAATACCTGACGACTCACTGCACCTTGCGTAACATTCAGCTCATGTGCCGCTCGCGTAAAGTTGAGATGCCTTGCCGTAGACAAAAACGCGAGCAAGGTTTTGGTTGAAGGAAGTGTGCGATTCATATCTTTACCTATGAGTTTTTGTCATGACTATTATGTAATTATTTCGATTCATTTATCAATAGTGTTCTGTTTGAATGTAAATACTTAATCATCATTTGTGATTCAATATGTGTATAAGTCACATTTTTTGAATATGAAGGCAATGATGAAGACATTGTGATTTTGTGAAAGGGATAGCTTCTTGACATCTTTTATTGATAGCTTAGTGCCTCAGGCTGTAAAAAAATTAATACCTTATCAATCGGCAAGAAGAATTGGTGGTGATGGACGTGTCTGGCTAAACGCCAATGAATTGGAAAGCTCGCTGTTTCAAGGAGAAGCAAGTCACAACCGATACCCAGACTTCTTACCACAAGATATTGCTAAGGCTTATCAAGATTACTGTAGTACCGATGCCGCGACTGTGGCTGTTCGTGGTGCAGATGAAGCGATTGATTTGCTGATCAGAACATTCTGTAAACCGGCGTGCGACAACATACTTATCTGCTCTCCAACGTATGCGATGTATGAGTTTTGCGCTGATGCATTGGCGATTAATACCTTGGACTCTCCATTGCAGGAAGACTTTAGCCTGAACGTCGCTGATATTGTGAATAAGGCAAAACTGGCGAATATCGTGTTTCTTTGCTCACCAAACAATCCAACGGGCAATGTGATTCCTAAATCGGATTTGATTCAGGTACTGGAAGGCACGACTGGAAAATCTCTAGTGGTCGTCGATGAAGCGTATATCGAATTTGAACCACAAACGTCAGCCGTTAGCCTTATTGAGCGTTATCCGCACTTGGTTGTGATTCGCACTTTGTCTAAGGCATTTGGACTGGCTGCAGTTCGTTGTGGTTTTATCTTAGCGAGTCAAAATGTGATGCAGTATGTCGCGAAGCTGATTCCACCTTATCCGATGCCAGATTGCTCATCTCAAATTGTATTAGACGCGTTGTCTGATGAACGAGTCTCAGTGATGCAAGATGCGACGCAGAATCTGGTTGAGCTGCGTAACTGGTTTGCTTGTGAGTTAACGCAGTTTGATTTCATCGAGTCTGTTTACCCTTCATCGACAAACTTCATTTTGCTGCGTCAAAAAGCTGGGCATCAAGTGTTCAGTGTCTTGGCGAAGGACGGCATTGTGACAAGGAACCAAAACCATGAACCGGCTTTGCGTAACTGTGTTCGAATCAGTATTGGTAGCCAAGAGAGCATGCTAGAAGTGATAACGTCACTAACACGTTACCAAACCGAATTAGAACAGAGTCAACAAGGCAAACACATTCAACAAGCTCAACATAAAGAAACTCAATCTCAACTCGATAAAGATCATATCTAGGATGGCAATGATGAAAAAGATAATACTAGGACTCGCTTGTGCGGTCGCTTTACTTGGTACAACGGTACAGGCGAAAGAAATCCGTTTGGCGTCGGACTTTACGTATCCGCCATTCAACTATAAAAACAGCGACGGTGTGCCTGTCGGGTTTGATATTGAGATAGCTGATGCTTTGTGTGAGCAAGCTAAACTCGATTGTACTTGGGTTTCACAAAGCTGGGACTCGCTAATTCCAAGTTTGTTGGCAAGAAAGTCAGATGTGATCATGGCGTCAATGCGTATCACCGAAGAGCGTAAGCGTAAGATCTTGTTTACTGATAAGTACTACCAAACACCAGCCGTATTTGTTGCTGCTAAAAGCGCTGAGTTCAGCGTCGATCAGGCAGGCTTAGCGGGCAAAACCATAGGTGTTCAGCAAGGTACGATTCACGATCGCTACGTAACCGACAAGTTTGGCAGTGTGGCCAACATTAAGCGTTACACAGGGCAAGATGAAGTTTATCTGGATCTGCAAAATGGTCGTCTAGATCTAACCTTTGGCAACTCGGATCAACTGTCATTAGCTTTCTTAGATAAAAAAGAAGGTGAGGGCTTTGAATTTAAAGGTAAAGCAGTAACCGACAAAGCCTACATTGGCGAGGGTACGGCGTTAGCACTAAGAAAGCAGGATTCAAAACTGGCGAAACAATTCAATGCCGCGATTGAAGAGATCAGAGCGAACGGTACTTACGACAAGATCGCCGCTAAGTACTTTACGTTTGATATCTATGGCGCTGATTTGTAATTCGTCTAACGCCTAAAAATTAGAACACCAAAAACAAAAATCCGAGGGCTGTGAGGCTCTCGGATTTTTGTTACAAATAATTCATCCTCTCAAGCTTCTCTCTATTGCCTTTATCTATTCTTGTTACCTAAATTCAGCCGAAAACCTTGCCTTCATCACCTCACAAAGCACTGTTCACGACTCGCGTTTTAGAACGAGGAGACCTTCTTTGTCGTGCTCCATAACTGAATTTAATGTCTTAAAATAACATAAATATATCGGTAATTTTTTGCTAAGAGATTGTTCTAAAAGCAGTTGAAAGTAATCGAAATTCCCAAAAAATCCGAAGTTAGACTGCTTAATGGTCTAATTAGTCCCAAATATGATTGGTATCACAATCAATTAGGTTCTCAGGCCAATAGATAAACCTTAGTTCACAAAATATACATATAGTATTGTAATACAAAATTCATAGAGGTAAGAATGTTGTAATGAAACGTTACTGCTATGAGCGATGTGCAATAGAACGTTAGATTTCAAACTTAGCTATAGCGTTGCATATAAAAACTGTACCTCTTACAAAATGGATTCTGGAGAAGAACATGAAAAAACACCTACTGACGATTGCAGCGGCTTCAATTCTTATGGCATTTGGCGCTCAAGCAAAAACTTTGACGTTAGGGCATGCAATGTCATTAGAAAGCGCAGCTCACCAAGGCATGGTGATCATGGCTGATAAAGTTAAAGAAAAATCGAATGGTGAACTTACGATTAAGATCTTTCCAAACGGTCAATTAGGCTCTGAACGTGACCAAGCGGAGCAAGTTGTTACTGGCGCGATTGATATGGCCAAAATCAATGGTGGGTTAGCCGAATCTTTTGAACCAACGTTTAAGGTTAATGCACTGCCTTTCTTATTCCGTGACGTTCCACATATGAGAACGTTCATGCGAAGTGAAGCTGCACAAGAGATGTTGCTTTCAAGTGAAGGTAAAGGCTTCATCGGTCTTACATTCTATGACTCAGGCACACGTAGCTTCTACGCTAGAAAAGCCATTAACTCACCGGCTGATCTCGCTGGTATGAAAGTTCGAGTTCCGGGTTCTCCAACCATGATGGAAATGGTTAACCTATTAGGTGGTAAAGCAACGCCTGTACCTTTCAATGAGGTATACACGGCGCTGCAACAAGGCGTAATTGACGGTGCTGAAAATAATATTTCTAGCTTAGTTGAAATGAAACACAGCGAAGTTGCCAAATTTTACTCTATGGACCAGCACATGATGACACCTGACGTGATCATCATTTCAGAATACAAATGGGGTTCATTAACGGCAGAAGAGCAAAAGATCTTAAAAGAAGCTGCTGCTGAGTCTCTTGAAGAGCAGATCAAAATCTGGGATGCAACAGATGACATGAACAAAGAGAAAGGAATGAAAGAAGGTGTCACGTTTGTTGAAGTTGATAAAGCCCCTTTCCGTGCAGCTGTTAAACCTATGATTGATGAGGCGAAAAAAGATCCAAAACTAGCTCCATTCATTGAAAAAATTGAAGCTCTTTAATCAGTCTTAGTGAAAATATAATTTTGCCTTGGCTTTGCTAAGGCAAAATTTTTTGAGGTATCACACCATGTTAGCAACTTTCAGAAACCTACTTGATAGGCTGATTCTTTTTGTCTCTTCTTTTGCACTAATGTTACTTGTCGTTACTGTCACTTGGCAGGTCTTTAGTCGTTATGTTTTGAATGATCCAAGTAACTGGACTGATGAACTTGCTCGTTATGCGATGGTATGGCTTGGCTTATTAGGAGCAAGCTACTTATTCGGTATCAAAGGACACTTAGCAATAACGTTATTGGATGGTTATCTTAAGGGTAAAGCACATATCGCATTACATGTACTCATCAATATCATTTCTGGCGCATTTGTATTTCTAGCAATGCTTCAAGGTGGCATCGCCCTAATGGGAAGAACCACACAACAACTCTCTCCAGCACTGCAATTACCGATGTCGACGGTGTATTCAATATTGCCGATTTCAGCCGTTATTATCCTCATTTATTTGGTCATGAATACGTTTGATCTTTTTTGTGAACCCAACAAAAAATAAGTTTTAAAAGGACTCTATATTATGGATTTGTCCATTGGTGTTTGGCTGCTAGGCCTATTCTTATTCATGATCGCGATAAGCATGCCGATTGCGATTGCAATTGCCATGTCATCTTTAACCATCATGTATTTCATCTTACCGTTTGAAGTCGCCAGTATTACTGCGGGTCAAAAAATCATTACCGGTATTGATAGTTTCAGTTTATTAGCCATCCCTTTCTTTATCCTCGCGGGGAATATAATGAATGTAGGTGGCATCGCGAGTCGACTCATCAACCTTGCAAAGCTCTTGGTTGGTTGGATCCCGGGCTCACTTTTTCACGTGAACATCTTCGCCAATATGATGTTTGGCGCCGTTTCAGGATCAGCCGTTGCAGCAGCAGCTGCGGTTGGTAAAACCTTAGGCCCAGAATTAGAAAAAGATGGTTATGATAAAAACTTAGCAACAGCAGTAAACGTTGCATCTTGCCCGGCAGGCTTATTAATACCGCCGAGTAATTCACTGATCGTATTTTCAGTGGTATCGGGTGGAACATCCGTTGCGGCGTTGTTTATCGCAGGGTATGTCCCAGGTATTCTAATGGGCTTAAGTTGTATGGTCGTCGCCTATTTCATCGCTAAAAAGAAGGGCTACAAAACAAGTGCGAATGACGGCTTCACAACGAAAGATGTGCTGAATATTGTTTGGCAAGCAACACCAAGCTTAGGGCTTATTGTTGTTGTTATTGGCGGTATTATTGGTGGTATATTCACTGCAACAGAAGGGGCATGTATAGCGGTTCTATACTCTTTTATACTGTCACTCTGTTACCGAACCCTCAAATGGGCACACTTTCCGATAATTTGTAGAGAAACGGTTCAGGTTACTGGCATTATGCTGTTCTTGATTGGTGCTTCTACCATTATGTCATGGGCAATGGCGTTTACCGGTCTACCAACCATGATCAGTGATTGGATGCTCTCTATTTCAGACAATCCAATTATCATCTTTATTCTGATGAACCTGATTCTACTGATTGTGGGTATGTTTATGGACCTTACGCCAGCCGTATTGATCTTTACCCCTATCTTTATGCCGATTGCTGAGCATTTAGGCATGCATCCAATTCACTTCGCGATGATGATTATCTTCAACTTATGTATTGGCATTGCAACGCCACCCGTTGGTACGGCGCTATTTGTGGGTTGTAGTGTCAGTGGCTCTAAGATTGAAAACGTTATAAGAAGTATCATGCCGTTTTGTGCCGTATTGATCGTCACACTGTTGGCCATTACTTTTATTCCTGAAATTAGTTTGGCTCTGCCTCGTGCGTTTGGACTCATCAATTAGCCTGACAAGGGTAAGATTTACCGAATCAATATCGATCATTACCTAATAAAAAAACCGCCTCATGAAGGCGGTTTTATTTATCAATCAAACTGAAGCTTAATATTACGCTTGCTGTTTTTGTAGCTCAGCTTCTTTCGCTTCGTCTTCGATTAGAGAATCAACGATGACTGCACATGCTGCATCACCAGTGATGTTTAGAGCAGTACGGATCATGTCGAAGATACGGTCTAGAGCGAACAACAGAGGTAGACCTTCAATAGGGATACCAGCTGCTAGAAGAACCGCAACCACTAGGAAAGAAGGACCTGGAACACCTGCTTGACCAACTGCGCCTAGAGTCGACGTTACGATGATAGCAACGTAAGCACCCATAGAAAGGTCGATGTTGAACAGCTGTGCGAAGAAGATAGCAACTAGGCCGTAGTAAATTGCGTTACCAGACATGTTGATCGTCGCACCAAGAGGCAGAACGAATGAAGCCGTAGAGTTACGAACGCCAAGTTCTTTCTCTACCGTTTCCATTGTTACTGGCAGTGTCGCCATTGAAGATGCTGTTGATAGTGCAACCGCTTGAGGCTTCTTCATCGCCACTAGGAACTTCTTCGCAGAAGTCTTAGTGAAGATTTGAATCATTAGCGGGTAAGCAACAAAGCCGAAGATCAGAATCGCAGCGATGTAAACAACGAACAGTTTGAACACAACCATAAGTGCGCCAAAACCGAATGTACCCACAGCTTCTGCCATTAGGCCGAATACGCCAAGTGGTGCAATGATCATAACCTTGTTGATCATCCAAACCATAGCGTCAACAATCGCGTTTACGCCATTGATGATAGGGTCACGTTTCTCTTTCGCTTGTTTAGAAATCGCAATACCGAAGAATAAGCAGAAGACTAGAATTTGCAGAATGTTTGCTTCATTCAGTGATTGGAAAACGTTGGTCGGGATCATACCCGTGATGGTTGCCCAGAACGTTGGAAGTTCGCCTTTCGCAGCGTATTCAGAAGAGAACATGCCTTCAACGCCAGAAACATCGATACCACGACCCGGTTCGAATATTTCACCCATTACTAGCGCTAGTGCTACAGCAAGTGCAGACGTTAGTGCAAAGTAACCTAGAGTGGTCACGCCCACTTTACCTGCTGATGAGCTGTTGCCTAGACCAGCAGCACCTGAAATTAGGGCAACCGCGACTAGAGGGATAACCAGCATCTTGATCAAATTGATGAAGATAGCACCCAGTGGAGCGAACATAGTTGCGCTGTCACCCATCATCGCACCGACTAGGGTACCGATGATCATTGCAATAACGACTTGAACGCCGATGTTGCTTAGTAAACTCTTTTCTTTTAACACTTCCATAACCTCTGTGCTACTAAATATAAAAATCCCAGAACTACTCACCAATGTACGATGTACCATTGGATTAATATTTCGCGAGAAGTTTTACACGTATCTTTTACATTTATCAATATGAGCAGAGATGAAAGAACACCAAAAAGCAGTAATCAAATGTCATTTGATGATTTTTTACGCTAAAGCAAACGATTGCTTTTTGATTTATCATTATCTTTATAAATGGTAGTGATATTTGGGTGGGGTATTATAGATGTGCTACAGGTTTGTATGAGGTGTTGTTTTTATCAGAAATTTAACAATTGAGAGGGTTTGGACGTGTTCTCGGAGAAAAACTCCCACAGCGCAAATTATCGCACTAGTGGGAGCCTATTTATTATTTTTGCGTTGCCGCTTTCATTGGTGTAACAAACTCAGCAAGTGCTTTAAGCATTGCTTCTGGTTGTTCAACGTTGTTTTCAATGATTTTCACAACTGCTGAGCCAGAGATAGCACCAGCAGCGCCAGCTACAATTGCTTCTTTCACTTGTTCAGGAGCCGAGATACCGAAACCAAGCAGTGCTGGTGGCGCATCAAACTTGTTCAAACGATCAAGTAGGGCAGTCACAGGCATGTTTGCTTTGGTTTCTGCACCCGTTACGCCAGCACGAGAAAGTAGGTAAGTGTAACCACCACCTAGCTCAGAAACCGATTGAAGCGTCTCATCACTTGCTGTTGGTGGAGCAATAAAGATTGGGTGAACGCCAAACTTCTTAGCTGCAGCAACAAACTCGCCACTCTCGTTGGTTGGTACATCAGCAATCAATACTGAATCGATACCTGCATTAGCACAACGCTCGTAGAAGTTCTCGATACCACGTGCGTACACCAAGTTTGCGTACATCAGTAGGCCGATTGGTAGCTCTGGGTATTTAGCACGAATTTGACCAATAAGATCAAAACACACATCTGGCGTGACTTTAGAATCTAACGCACGAATGTTTGCACCTTGGATTGTCGGGCCATCTGCAAGCGGATCTGAGAATGGAATACCAAGTTCAAGTGCATCAGCACCCGCTTCAACGAGTGTTTCCATGATCTTAAGAGACTGCTGAGGGTTAGGATCGCCAACCGTTACGAATGGTACAAATGCGCCCTGATTCTTTTCAGCTAAGCGAGTGAAGAGTGATTGATAGCGATCCATTATAATGCTCCTTTCTCTTTAAGAATGTCGTGTACAGAGAAGATGTCTTTATCACCACGACCAGATAGATTAACCACTAATAGCTGTTCTTTCTCTGGGTCATCGTGAGCCATTTTAACAGCATGAGCCAAAGCATGAGATGACTCTAGCGCTGCGATAATACCTTCTTTACGTGCAATCAATTGGAACGCTTCTAGCGCTTCGTCGTCGGTCACGTTGTCGTATTCAGCACGGCCAATAGCATTTAGGTGCGCGTGTTGAGGACCAACTGATGGGAAGTCTAGACCCGCAGATACAGAGTAAGACTCTTCTACTTGGCCGTTCTCATCTTGCATCAGTGGCGCTTTCATGCCGAAGAAGATACCGGTTTTACCGTGCTTAAGCGGCGCGCCGTGTTGGTCGGTATCAATACCTTTACCAGCCGGCTCTACACCGATTAGGCGAACAGTTTCTTCTTCAATGAAATCCGCAAACATACCGATAGCGTTCGAACCACCGCCGACACACGCGATAACTGCATCAGGAAGGCGACCTTCACGAGCTAGAATTTGGTTCTTCGTTTCTTCACCAATCATGCGTTGGAAATCACGAACAATCGTTGGGAATGGGTGAGGGCCCGCTGCAGTACCCAATAGGTAGTGCGCGTCTTCATAAGTTGCAGACCAGTCACGTAGCGCTTCGTTACATGCATCTTTTAGCGTTGAAGAGCCAGAATGAACAGGGATAACCTCTGCGCCCATTAGCTTCATACGGAACACGTTCGGGCTTTGACGTTCAACGTCTTTTGCACCCATGTATACACGACACTTAAGACCTAGTAGAGCACACGCTAGAGCCGTTGCCACACCGTGTTGGCCTGCCCCAGTTTCAGCGATGATTTCCTGCTTACCCATACGTTTTGCTAGCAATGCCTGACCAAGAACTTGGTTTGTCTTGTGAGCACCGCCGTGAAGTAGATCTTCACGCTTTAGGTACAGTTTGGTTTTTGTACCTTTTGTTAGGTTGCGTGCTAGCGTTAGCGCCGTTGGACGACCAGCGTACTCTTGAAGAAGCGTCATGAATTCGCTGCGGAACTCAGGATCGGCTTGTGCATCGATAAATGCTTGTTCAAGTTGGTCTAGTGCTGGCACTAGGATCTGCGGTACGTATTGACCACCGTATTCACCAAAGTAGGCATCGAGTTTAGCCATTGTGTTATTCCTTCAATTCTACTGATGTGTATTCACACCAAGTCATTTAATCTTGTTTGAGCTTCGCAAAAGGCAAAGCTCACAAATATGTTTTTAGTTTCTGCTTTCTAATTTCTAGCGCCGAGTTTGGACTAGTAATTGCGAATCGCTGCAAAAGCACGTTGCAGTTTGTCTGCGTCTTTTTTTCCTGGAGCGGATTCAACGCCAGAGTTTAGGTCTAATCCTAAGCAACCCAACTTAGCCGCTTGGTTAGCATTTTCTGGGGTTAGACCACCCGCCAACATGATTGCGCTTTGGTTGTTGATTAGGTTCCAATCGAACACTTGGCCTGTGCCACCAGTTTGAGAACCCACTTTAGTATCTAGCAGGTGACGAGTCACGTTGCTTTCCAGTAATTCTGGTAGCGAGCTCTCAGCATCGGGAGAAACACCGTAAGCTTTCCAAATCTCAACGCTTTCAGGTAGTGACTGTTTTAGCTCATCGACAAACGCTTGAGACTCATCACCGTGCAATTGCACAGCGAACAGGCCTAGCTCAGAAACCGTTTTCGCAACGTCAGTAACGCTGTGGTTTTGGAACACACCCACGTAGTTCAAAGGTGCGCCGCTCATAGTCAAACGAGCCGCTTCGATATCCACATGACGCTTAGATGCTTCAACGAATATCAGACCACCGAATACCGCACCAGCTTGATAAGCCTTTGCTGCATCGTCAGAGTGAGTTAAACCACACACCTTGTTTTCACCCAGTGTTACTTTGCGTACCGCAAGCTCGAGGTTCTTCTCTGCCATTAGAGAGCTACCGATTAGGAAGCCATCTGCAAACGTTGAAAGGTCACGAACTTGTTGATGTGTGTAGATGCCAGACTCTGAAATCACAACTGCGTTTGGAGCCAGTTCGCGAATCAGCGGCGCCAACTCTTTAGTACGGTTCAAATCAGTCGAAAGGTCACGAAGATTACGGTTGTTAATGCCGATCACCTTAGCGTTTAGAGCGACTGCACGGTGAAGCTCTTCTTCGTTGCTGACTTCGGTCAATACACCCATGTTGAGTGAGTGAGCGACTTCCGCCAGCGCTTTGTACTCTTCGTCATCTAATACCGATAGCATTAGCAAGATAGCATCAGCTGAGTAATGACGAGCTAGATACACTTGGTAGGTATCAACCATGAAGTCTTTACACAGGATAGGCTGCTTAGCAATGCTGCGAACTTTAGGTAAAAACTCAAAGTCACCTTGGAAGTACTTCTCGTCTGTCAGCACAGAAATCGCGTTTGCGTGGTTGTTGTAAACAGAAGCAATGTAGTCGAGGTCAAACTCGTCACGGATTAAACCTTTTGACGGAGAGGCCTTTTTACATTCAGTGATGAAAACCGTTTGTTCTCCGCTCAGAGCGTCATAAAAGCTGCGGTCTGTTGCAGTTAGTGACGCTTTAAACTCGTCTAATGGTTGAGTCTGCTTACGCGCTTCAACCCATTGGTATTTATCACGAACGATTTTTGCTAATACTTCCGCCATTTCAGCTTCTTTGACTGAAACGTGGGTCGACAGTTTATCGGTAGTCTGTGTCATGTTCTTTGTCTCAATTCGTCGTTCGTTAGGCGTGTGCAGCAAGCTTATGTACAAGCTCGTACGCTTTGCCAGAGTTCATCGCGTCAATCGCTTGCTGAGCGTTGGCTTTTAGGTCTTCGTGACCAAATAGACGCATCAGCAGAGCTACGTTGACTGCCACTGCGCCAACTTGAGCATCAGTGCCTTTACCCGTCAGGATATCAGTTGTGATGGCTTTGTTCTCTTCTGGCTCGCCGCCCTTAATCGCTTCAAGAGGGTGAGTGTTCAAACCAAAGTCAGCCGGAGTCACTGTGTACTCGTGAATCTTGCCATCTTTAATCTCAGCAACGATAGTCTCGCCGTGAATCGCTACTTCATCTAGGCCGCTACCGTGCACAACAGCTGCACGCTTCATGCCCATTTGCAGCATGGTTTCTGCGATAGGGCGTACCAGCTCTTTGCTGTAAACACCCATTAGCTCGATGTTAGGGCGAGCAGGGTTAATCAGTGGGCCAAGAATATTGAAGATAGTGCGCGTTTTCATTGTTTGACGAACCGGCATCGCGTGACGTACACCGACGTGATATTGCGGAGCAAATAGGAATGCTACGCCAAGCTCGTCGACTGCAGTACGAGTGTCTTCTGCTGTCATCGCTAGGTTAATACCGAACGAATCCAGTAGGTCAGAAGAGCCTGATTTGCTCGATACGCTGCGGTTACCGTGCTTCGCGACTTTTAAGCCACACGCTGCGGCAACAAATGCAGAAGTCGTCGAGATATTGATGGTGTTGTGACCGTCGCCACCTGTACCTACGATGTCTGCGAAATCGTAATCAGGGCGCGGGAACGGGTTTGCATTCGCAAGTAGTGCTTTTGCTGCGCCTGCAATTTCATCGGGCGTTTCGCCTTTGATTTTCAGTGCAGTTAGCGCAGAAGCCATCAAGATTGGGTCTAGTTCACCCTTGATGATCACATCAAATAACTGTTGGCTTTCTTCTTGAGTAAGAGACTGCTGTTCGTAAAGTTTATTAATCTGTTCCATGATCGTTTCCTATTTTCCAGTCTTTTCAAGGCGAAGAGGTTTCTCAAGAGCCCATTCGATAGCGTTTGCTAGAAGCGTTGCACCGTAGGTCGTCATAATTGATTCAGGGTGGAATTGGAATCCACACACCTTGTCTTGTTCTTGAACCACAGACATCACCAAATCATCTACTTCAGCGGTCACCGTTAGGCTATCAGATACATGCGTTGCCACTAAAGAGTGGTAGCGAGCGATAGCCAATGGCGAAGGTAAGCCTTGGTAAGTCGCATGGTTTTGGTGTTCCATCATCGACACCTTACCATGAATGATTTCGCCAGCGCCTGCAACGGTGCCGCCATAGGCTTCAACAATCGCTTGGTGGCCTAAGCAAATACCAATCATTGGCACTTTACCTTTTAGAAGCTGAATCAGCTCTGGCATACAGCCCGCATCTGCTGGAGCGCCAGGGCCTGGTGAAAGCAGTGCAACAGGGTTGTCTAGTTCGTTGATCGCCGCTTCAACTACTTTTGCAGGAATGTTGTTACGGTAAATTTTTACGCTGTGACCTAATGAACGAAATTGGTCTACAAGGTTGTAAGTGAACGAGTCGAAGTTATCGATGAATACAATATCAGCCATGATTACGACTCCTTCTTATTTGTTAGGTTCTTAGTATGAGCTGCTTGAATCGCTGAGATAACCGCTTGTGCCTTGCCGCGAGTTTCATCGGCTTCTGCTTGTGGGTCTGAATCGAATACCACACCAGCGCCAGCTTGTACTTGTGCTACGCCATCTTCAACGTAAGCAGAGCGAATTACGATACAAGTATCTAGAGTCCCTTCACCGGTTAGATAACCGACTGCACCACCGTAGCTACCACGACGCGTTTTTTCTACGTCACGAATAAGCTGCATTGCGCGGATTTTTGGTGCGCCCGTTAGCGTGCCCATGTTCATACAAGCTTGGTAAGCGTGCAGAGCATCTAAGTCTTCACGGAGCTGACCAACAACACGAGAAACCAAGTGCATTACATGGCTGTAGCGGTCTACTTTCAGTAAGTCTGCTACGTGGCGAGTGCCAGCTTCGGCAATACGTGCCACATCGTTACGCGCTAGGTCAACTAGCATCATGTGCTCGGCGTTTTCTTTCTTGTCGGTACGCAGTTCAAGCTCGATACGGCTGTCTAGGTCGAAATCGATTTGACCGTCTGGGCGCTTACCACGACGACGAGTACCAGCAATCGGGTAGATCTCGATTTGGTTGGTTTCTGTCTCGTATTTCAGAGCGCTTTCTGGAGAAGCACCGAACAGAGTAAACAACTCGTCTTGCATGTAGAACATGTAAGGGCTTGGGTTACTTTGTTTGAGTTCTTTATAAGCCGCCAGTGGAGCAGGGCAAGGAAGCGTGAAGCGGCGTGATGGTACGACTTGGAACACATCGCCTTTTACTACGTACTCTTTTAGGTCACGAACCGTTTGACAGAAGTCTTCATCTGAAACGCTAGGTACAGCTTCAACGTTGTCTAGTGGCGTCACTTCCGTGATGGCTTTCAGTGACTGACATTGTGTTTGAATGTCGGCTAGACGGTCAGTTAATTGCGCTTTGATGTTGTCATCTTGAGCAAATAAGCTCGCGTGAAGTAGGCCTTCGTTCTCTTGATGATCGAAACGCAATAGTGTTTCAGCTACGTAGAATACAAAGTCAGGACAATTGTTGGTTGCTTCAGCATCACCTAGTGGCTCAAAGTTTGCCACGATGTCGTAAGCGAATAAGCCCGCCATGAATAATGCGTGTTTGTTATCCGCGTCTTGCTCAAAGCTGTGCTGAACCAAACGCAGTGCATCGAATGAAGAGGCTTCTCTTAAACGTGAGTCTTCGTCTAATTCGTTGCTTGGTTCGATAAAAGTCAGCGTCAAAACGTTATCAGTAAGGTCAGATTTAATTTCTGCTTTCACGTTTTGAGTGAGATGTTCGATAAGCGCTTGACCGTTTTCAGTCAATGCTTGAAAGGTTACTTCATGTCCGCGACATACGATGCGAACAGCAGAGTCGATAAGGAGTAGGCTTGTCAGGTTCTGTTTAGATTCAATCTCGGCAGATTCCAACAAAAGACAATCAGTTTTGTTTTCACACAAAGTATGAAAAACGCTGGTTGGATCTTGCGAGTAAGGAACTGAGGAATTGATGACCTCAATGGTTCCCAGCTTTTTGATTTTAATGGCCTTGTTCACAAGACCTCCTTTATGATTCTTTAAATTTCCTGCCGTACATAGTCGCATAAAGATACCTTTCACCCAATCTAGAATATGGTCAATTCGATGATTTGTTAGTCAGTTGAATGTGAGATGTTCGACAAATTAAAAAGCCCGCTATTAAAGCGGGCTTAGTGATAACTTTTTTATAAACAAACTGTTTAACTAGAAGTACACGTTAGCCCACCAAGAACTTGTCCAAGTGCGCCACCAATTAAGCTCTGAACTTGCTTCTACTGAAGAAAGTTCTAAAACTTTATCTTTATGGTTTTGGTTAAATTCTTGTAACATGGTGAACCTATCAAATGTGATACTTCGTATTTGTGTACTAGTTAACTAGTTTTCTGCTTGCGGGTCAAGTGTGTTGACACAAATATAACGATAAAAATTGAAAACAATGAAAAAGAATATATGAGAATTGATCTACATAGTCATACAACAGCCTCAGATGGCCGACTTACTCCACCTGAGCTAATTGACCGAGCGCTTGGCTTTAACATCGAAGCGCTAGCGATTACAGATCATGACACGACTGATGGGCTTGCTGAAGCACGCAACTATATTGCTGATAACAATCTTCCTATTCAGCTGATCAACGGCATTGAGATTTCGACTGTTTGGCAAAACAAAGATATCCATATTGTTGGGTTAAACGTTGATCCTGAGTCACCAGAACTCAAAGCGCTCATTGAGCGACAGAAGCAACACCGTATTGGACGTGCAGAGATGATTGCTCAACGTCTTGAGAAAGCGACTCGTGAAGGGGTGCTAGAAGAAGTTAAATTGATTGCGGGTGATGCACCAATTACTCGAGCACACTTTGCGAAATGGTTAGTCGACAATGGCTACGCGAAAACCATGCAGCAGGTGTTTAAAAAGTTTCTTACTCGCAATAACCCAGGTTATGTGCCGCCAACGTGGTGTTCAATGAGTGATGCTGTCACGGCTATTCATGCCGCTGGTGGACAAGCCGTACTCGCTCACCCTGGACGATATGGACTTACAGCCAAGTGGGTTAAGCGCCTGCTAGCGGCATTTGTTGAAGCGAAAGGGGATGGGATGGAAGTTGCTCAACCTCAGCAAGCGCAACAAGAAAGACGCACACTCGCAGATTATGCTATACAATACAAACTATTAGCCTCCCAAGGCAGTGATTTCCATTACCCATCTCCGTGGATGGAACTTGGACGCAATCTCTGGCTACCTTCTGGGGTCGAAGAAGTATGGAAAGATTGGGAGTTTCAAACGGTTTCACCATCTGAATAGTCTTTAGGTGAGCCAGCTCCTTCTGATGATAGAGTCGAGAGATTCGATAACGAGGATCAACAATGAGCCAGTTTTTTTATGTACACCCAGATAACCCACAAGCACGCTTAATTACTCAAGCGGTTGCGATTATTCGCAATGGCGGCGTTGTGGTTTATCCAACAGATTCCGGTTATGCGCTGGGCTGTCAGCTTGAAAACAAACAAGCACTTGAACGTATCTGTAAAATTCGTCGCATCGATGACAAGCACAATTTCACCTTGTTATGCCGTGATCTTTCTGAGTTATCACTGTATGCACGCGTTGATAACGTGGCTTTCCGTCTGCTGAAAGCACACACGCCAGGTGCTTACACGTTTATCTTTAAAGCAACTAAAGAAGTGCCAAAGCGTTTGATGAACGCCAAGCGTAAAACGATTGGTATTCGTGTCCCAGACAACAAGATTGCACTCGACCTGTTGGAAGCGATGGGCGAACCACTGATGTCGACGTCTCTGATTCTTCCGGGTAACGAGACTACAGAGTCGGATCCAGAAGAAATTCGTGACAGCCTAGAGCATGCGGTTGATGTGATTTTGAATGGCGGTTACTTAGGTGAGCAACCGACGACCGTTATTGACTTCAGTGACGATGATGCCGTGGTTCTACGTCGTGGTGCTGGCGATCCTGCGCCGTTTGAATAATCGCTTTACTGATTAACAGTCTGTAACGATACAGCAAACCTGCCACAGTAAATAACAAGTGCTTTTTGGCAGGTTATTTGCGATAATACGCGACCGCGATTTGGTCGTGAAAAATTCATTCGACGTCTGTGAAGACGACAATTAGGTAGAAAAGAGTAAATGAGCGAAAAATTACAGAAGGTTTTAGCGCGAGCTGGTCACGGTTCTCGTCGTGAACTAGAAGGTTTAATCAAATCTGGTCGTGTAAGTGTTAACGGTCAAGTTGCGAAACTGGGCGAGCGTCTTGAAGACGAGAACTCAGTGATCCGTATCGATGGCCATACTGTTTCAGGCAAGGCTTCTGAAGAAGTGGTTTGTCGTGTACTTGCTTACTACAAACCTGAAGGTGAGCTTTGTACTCGTCACGACCCTGAAGGCCGCCGTACTGTTTTCGATCGTCTACCTAAGATCCGTGGTTCTCGTTGGATTTCAGTTGGTCGTCTTGATGCAAACACATCAGGCCTTTTGCTTTTCACTACTGATGGTGAGCTTGCAAACCGTCTAATGCACCCAAGCCGTCAGGTTGAGCGTGAGTACCTAGTACGTGTATTCGGTGAAGTGACTGAGCAAAAAGTTAAAAACGTTACTCGTGGTGTACAACTAGAAGACGGCATGGCTCGTTTTGAAGATGTTGTTTACGCTGGTGGTGAAGGTATGAACCATACTTTCTACGTAGCGATTAACGAAGGTCGTAACCGTGAAGTTCGTCGTCTTTGGGAATCTCAAGAAACGACAGTAAGCCGCCTGAAACGTGTACGTTACGGTGATATCTACCTTGATAAGAAACTGCCTCGTGGCGGTTGGAAAGAGCTAGATCTTCAAGAAGTTAACTACCTGCGTGAGCTTGTTGAGCTTAAGCCTGAGAAAGAGACACTGTTGGATCTTGATCCTTCAAACACTTCTCGTAAGCGTGAGCGTTCTCGTAGCCAAAAAATTCGTCGTGCTGTTAAACGTCACGAAGAGCGTGCAAACGCACCAAAAGGCCGTAGCAACCAAACTAAGCGTAAGAAGCCTGCAACTCGCGGTACTACAACACCTGATTCAGGTCGTAGCGCTCCAGCTGCAAACAAAGGCAAACCTCAGGCTAACAAAAGTAAGCCTAAACTGAACAACGGTCGTCCGGCTAAACCAGCTAAGCCAAGAACACGTCAGTAATTACGTAATTTATTGCGCGTAAAGCTTCATTAGCTAAAAGCACTGAATACTAAAAAACCTGCTCATTGAGCAGGTTTTTTTACGTCTAGAAGAAATAAAAGATTCGGGATGCGAGTAATCGAGTATCGAAAACATACTGCCATAATCGGCAGTAAGCATGCTCTTCGCATCTCTTATCTCGTGTAGGCGCATCTATAATCTGCTCGTATCTCGTTTCTTTTACTTATGATTCGAAAAGTTATCGCCTTTCGCCAGTCGGTCGTAAAGCACAACATTCACTGATGCCGCTAGATTCATACAGCCGTTGGTCGGAACGTAAATCGTCTCACGACAGAAATCTGTGATTTCTTTCTTTAGCGTGCCATCTTCTGGGCCAAAAATGTAAAACGCACGTGGTGGGTGCTTGTAATCAGGTAGAGGCTTAGCACCTTCAATCAGATCAACAGCAACCGGCACGCAGCCTACTGGAATAATATCTTTCAGCTCTTCAACACCAATCAAAGGCAGGGCTAAGTGCTTTTCTTTGGTATCGGTATGGAATTTTCGCGCATGGTCGTAGCGTGTGCCAGTGTAAAACACAGAGTTGGCGCCGTAGCAGCCAGCTGCTCGCATCACTGAGCCTACGTTTTCTGGCGTCTTTGGGTTAACTAGGCCAATGCAGGCATAGCCTTTTGATTGTGTGTCTGTTTTTGCTTTGGTCATAATCAGTGAATCTAACGTTGATGATGAAAGTGATGAATCACGATGGAAAATAGCGTGATAAAAATAGCCGAGCAATGGGCTCGGCTAACTTTTAACTCGCTTACATGAATACTTGTTTACTCATGCAGATGAGCGCAACAGCGGTATTAGTCGCGTTTCCACAGCATGTGACAGAACTTATGTTCTGGATCACGGCTGATTAACATGCGAGCAAATACGTCGTCTAGAACGTCATCAGCTTCATTCACAAGACCAATGCGCACTTCAGCGTAGATCTCTTTGTCGACTTCAAAGCCAACATGTTCAACCCAATCATCGCCAGTTTCAACAAGCTCTGCTGCGCCACGATCTTCAAACTGAGCAGTGAAAAGAATCACGTCTGCAGGCTCTAGGTTGTCAGGTGCCATCTCTAGGAAGATGTCGTATGCAGTGTCAATTGCGTCGTCATAAGACATTAGGTCGTTAGCTTCGGTCATAATAAGTATCTTAGCTTGCGCGGTTCATGTATTTACGTTCAGCAGTGTTTACTACTACTTTGTCGCCAGTCGCGATGTATTCAGGTACTTGAATAGTAAGACCTGTAGAAAGACGAGCAGGCTTAGTACGAGCAGACGCTGATGCACCTTTGATTGAAGGATCAGTCTCTTCGATAACTAGTTCAACAGATGTTGGTAGCTCAAGCGTTGCAGCGTTGCCGTCGATAAGGATCGCGTACATGCCTTGAGTTTCTTCGTTGATGAACAGTAGTTCGTCTTCGATAGTCTCACCGTTGAAGATGAATTGTGTGTAATCTTCGTTGTCCATGAAGATGTACTCGTTGCCATCAACGTAAGAGAACATTACTGCACGCTTAGTTACGTCAATAGTTTCAACAATTTCGTCAGCCTTGTGGCGAACTTCAGTTTTAACGCCAGTTGCTACATCGTTACCACGGAAGCGGTAAATCTTTTGGCCGCCACGGCCGCCTGGTGTTGTTACTTCGATATCTTTAACGATCACTGTTTTGCTTTCTACTGTGATAGCAAAACCTTTTTTAATTTCACTTGCTCTAGGCATTTTGTGTTTGTCCTTAGTGGGTCTATCCGCTGATTATATCTCGGAGATGCTATAAATAGGAATAGCTTGAATCATAAAGTCACCTAGGCGATCATAGAGTTATAGTTAAATCATTATTTTATTTACCGAAACGACCTATGCAGCTACCCGTTATTGACCCAACACAGCCTTTTCAACCTGAATTTCAACCTGTGGTTAACGATCTGATTACCTTTCTAAAAGGTGGGTTAGGATCTAATCTGCACAGTATTTATATTTATGGCAGTGTGGCTCGTAAGCAAGCCGTCTTCGGTCGCTCCAATCTAGATGTGGTTGTGGTGACCCATCGACCGTTTCCTGACCAACGAACCACTTTGTTGAACACCATCAAATGGCGTTTCCAAAAGAGCTTCCCGCAGGTAACTCAAGTGGCGATAAAAACTACCTTAGTGAGTGAGATAGTCGATTTCGACAATATCTTCACCTGGGGTTTTATGCTCAAGCATTTAGCCGTGTGTGTGCATGGTGAAGACTTATCAGACTGCTATGGTGATTTTGAAACAAGTTGGGAAATCGCTAAGCACTGGAATATGGATGCGGAAAACTGGTTGGCGGTGTATCGCAACAAGATCGCACGAGCGACAACGCCAGAACAACAAGTCGCTGCGCAGGTGATTATTGCCAAGAAGCTTCTACGGGCGAGTTACTCACTGGTGATGTACCGCGATAAATATTGGTACGATGATCCTGTTGAATGTGGCCAACAGTTCTTGAAGTATCACCCAGATCGAGAAGTCGAAATCCAAAGGTTGGGCATTTTACTTTCTGGTCGACCAATCCCTAAACGTTCGGTGATCGGTATTCTTGATGGCTTTGGTGAGTGGTTGATTAAGCAGTATCAGAAAACCGAGTTCAGAATCGGATAGAGATTTATAACCGATCCATTGATACTAAAAAGCAGAGTGTGCTGAAGAACATATCTCTGCTTTTTTCGTTTTAAGAGCATATTGAATATAGTGCTAGAACAAACCCAACTGCTGCCCACTAACTCTTTCAAAGTCTAAACCGATGAAGGGCAGTATTGCCTCTGCGACCGGTTTAATCTGCTTGTCGATATAGTGCTGATAATCGATACCACTCTTTAAATACTCCTTGGGCTCAGGGCCACTCAGAGTAATCAAATACTCAATGCGTCCTTTATTTTGGTATTGAAGAGGGCGCCCTAACTGAGCATTGATCTCATCGGCCATACGAGCTGCGCGAACCTGCGGCGGAATGTTCTTTTGGTATTCATGTAATTTGCGGCGTAAGCGCTTTTGATACACCAATAAATCATCATGTTTGCCAGCAGAGGTTTCATCAACAAACTGTCTGACGTAGTCGGTTGGATCTTGATCGTGAAACACCATCTCATACAAGGTTTGTTGGAATTGCTGTGCGAGAGGTGTCCAATCGGTGCGTGCACTCTCAAGCCCTTTAAATATGATCTTTTCTTTATCGCCTTGAGTGATTAATCCGGCATAACGTTTCTTCGAGCCGGTTTCTGAACCTCTAATGGTCGGCATTAGAAACTTGCGATAGTGAGTCTCGTATTCCAATTCGAGTATTGAGGTTAGGTTGTGGGTCTCTTTTAAGTGATTCGTCCACCAATCGTTGATGTAAGCGACCAGTGTGTTCCCGATCTCGTCTGCTTTTTGCTGATCATAACTGCCGTTCAGAGACACGAAGGTTGAATCGGTATCGCCGTAAATCACTTGATAGCCTTTGTCTTCGATCAGAACCTTGGTTTGCTTCATGATCTCATGTCCACGCATGGTAATTGAAGACGCTAACCGGGTATCGAAGAAACGACAACCAGACGAACCTAACACACCATAGAATGAGTTCATGATGATCTTAATCGCCTGAGAGAACGCTTTCTCGTTGTTCTTCTTCGCCACATCACGTGCAGCCCAAAGGTTTTCGATCATCTCGGGCAAGAAGTGTTTAGAACGGTGGAATTGCCCACCTCGAAAGCCATCAACGGCTTGGTTTTCTGCTGGGCCTAGTTCAAGCTTCAACCCTTCAATTAGTCCCATAGGGTCAATCAGAAACGAGCGAATGATCGATGGATACAGGCTCTTAAAATCGAGTACCAAAACCGAGTCGTACAGATTGGGAATTGAATCCATCACATAACCGCCGGGGCTCGCAATCCAATTCTCTGGCTCTAAGTTCGGTGCGACATAACCCGCTCTGTGGATTTGAGGCAGATATAAGTTAGTAAAGGCCGCAACAGAGCCACCAACGCGATCCAGCTCAACACCGGTTAATCGAGAGCGCTCAATCGCGAAGTCGAGTAGGTGAGTGTGCTCGAAGATGCTGTTTACCAGTACGCAGTCTTGAAGGTTGTACTTAGCGAGTGAGGGTTTATCGAACTTAAACATTCGGTTTATCTCATCCATACGGTCATGAACGTTATGGATGTCTTTGCCTTCCCCAAGCAGCTCTTGCGATACCGACTCAAGAGACCAAGAACGGAAGTGGTAGGTCGCTGTCTTGAGCATATCAATACCATCCAAGACAACGCGCCCCGGAATCGTGATAAAACCTTGCTGATTTTGAGCAGAACTGCGGAAAAAGCTCGGTTGGTTGTCTCTGCCGATGTTGAGCTTCACTTCGTTCCATTCTGAACGTTTGTGCAGCAGCCTAAAATCGAAGTCGATAACATTCCAACCAATGATGATGTCAGGATCAAACTCCGAGAACCAAGCTATCATCGCTTCAAGCAGCACTTTTTCGTTGACAACCCATTGGATGTTGGTGTCTGCTTCTTGTGGTTCGCCGACCATGATGACTCGGCTGTCCATCGGGCTGTCTAAGCCAATGGAATAAAGCACGCCTTTTTCTGAGCATTCAATATCAAGTGACACTACTGACAAGTTAGGTAAGTAATCACCTGCTCGGCATTTTGCGTTTGAGACTCGACGATGCTGATTTTTTTGCACAGCAGATCCGGTGAACTCAATACTTCCCTTGATAAAACGTTCCATCAAGAATCGATCGGCGAGTCGAATATCGCTTTCAAAGGTTTGGATTTCTTCGTTGTGAAAGGCTTGCGCTAAACCAAAGCTGCTTCTCGACAGTGAGGTGTAACACGCGGCGAGAGGTGTTTGCTCGAATGTGGCTAATTCTAGAGGCTTAAATTGGCAATCGATCGACTCTTTCGCTGCGATTGCCTGACATGCCTCAACGTCAGATTGAGCGACAAAAAATACCGGTTTTTCATTTTGAATCGTCAGCAGAGTAGGGCCTTGAGGGGTGCTTAACCACAAGTCGATTTGTGTGCGCCCTGAAAAATCTCTTGCTTGTCTTGTGAGTACAAAGCCTTGCTGAATATCCAATGTAGTAACCTATTGAAATGGGGAATCGAATACTACCATCTAGCGACCCTCTGCGCACAAAAGGCAGTAAAAATACTAACTAAATTCTAGTTAGTAGAGGCAAATAACGGGACTCTATAAGCAAATAAGTGAAATTGTCGCGAATGGTTATTCAATGGTATTGAAAATATCTTTATCTTATGTAATTTTATTGGGTGTTGTTTTAACTGGTTGATTTTTAGAAAAAGCTTGTTGTTTTAGTTAGCTTATTTGTTAATAAGTACTTGCTAAAGTTCGTGTTTCAGCACATATTCAACAGAGCTTTTTTTTAGTAATTAAGTTAAGATGTACTCAATGCTGCGATCCACTGTTCCTTTGTTCAATTGTTTCAAACAGATGAAATGACACAGTGGTTGCAGAGCCAATTAATAGTGTGGAGATACAAGTTTGATAAATGTTTTCCTTGTAGATGATCACGAGCTGGTTCGCACAGGGATACGACGTATTATTGAAGACGTCCGTGGAATGAACGTAGCAGGGGAAGCTGAAAGCGGTGAAGATGCTGCAAAATGGTGTCGTACTAACAATACTGACGTTATTTTGATGGATATGAATATGCCTGGTATTGGTGGCTTAGAAGCAACCAAGAAGATCTTGCGTTTCAACCCTGATGTTAAAATCATCGTTTTAACTGTTCATACGGAAAATCCGTTTCCAACTAAAGTGATGCAAGCTGGAGCTGCTGGTTACCTTACTAAAGGGGCAGGTCCGGATGAAATGGTAAATGCAATTCGAGTGGTTAATAGTGGCCAACGATACATTTCACCAGAAATTGCGCAGCAGATGGCTTTGAGCCAATTCTCGCCTGCGTCTGAAAATCCATTCGCAGACTTATCTGAACGTGAACTTCAAATCATGATGATGATTACCAAAGGTCAGAAAGTGACGGATATTTCAGAACAACTCAATCTAAGTCCTAAAACAGTCAACAGTTACCGCTACCGCTTGTTCAGTAAGCTGGATATCAGTGGCGATGTAGAGCTGACGCATTTAGCGATTAGACATGGAATGTTAGACACTGAGACCCTTTAACACTGAGATCGTATAGTGACCAACTTGTTTGACTCAGTCTCATTCCTCAAGACAGTAACAGAGCAGCCCGGCGTTTATCGAATGTATAACGCTGAGGCTGCCGTTATTTACGTCGGTAAAGCTAAGAACCTCAAAAAACGCCTTTCCAGTTATTTCCGTAAAAAAGTCGACAGTGAAAAAACACGCGCTCTAGTTAGTAATATTGACAAGATCGATGTCACTGTAACGCACACGGAAACAGAAGCGCTCATTCTTGAGCACAACTACATCAAGCAGTACTTGCCTAAATACAACGTACTTTTGCGTGATGATAAGTCGTACCCTTATATTTTTATTAGCGGTCACAAGCATCCTCGTTTGTCGATGCACCGTGGTGCTAAGAAGAAAAAGGGCGAATACTTTGGTCCTTACCCTGATTCCGGCGCTGTGCGTGAGACGCTACACCTAATCCAAAAGATTTTCCCTGCCCGCCAGTGTGAAGATACGGTTTATGCCAATAGAACGCGCCCGTGTTTGATGTATCAGATTGGTCGTTGTGCTGCGCCATGTGTTAGCTCAATCATCTCTGATGAAGAGTACAGTGAACTTATCGACTACGTTCGTCTGTTCCTGCAAGGGAAAGACAAATTAGTCCTTGAGACGCTCATCGACAAAATGGACAAGGCAAGCCGTGAGCTTCGTTTTGAACAAGCTGCCGCTTTCCGTGATCAAATCCAAGCGATTCGACGTGTGCAAGAACAACAATACGTATCTGACGATTCAATGGAAGATATGGACGTGTTGGGATTTGCTCAAGAGAATGGCGTAGCGTGTATTCATATCTTGATGATTCGCCAAGGCAAGGTTTTAGGCAGTAGAAGCCATTTCCCTAAAATTCCCAACAATACGGTGCGAGAAGAGGTCTTTTCGAGCTTTTTAAGCCAATACTATCTTGCGCATAGTGAAGCGAGAACCATCCCAACCCGTTTGATTCTCAATGCCGATTTGATGGAAGATGTCACACCGATTCAAGAAGCCTTGTGTGAAGTAGCGGGTCGTAAGATTCACTTCAATACCAACCCTTCAGGTACTCGAGGTCGTTACCTTAAATTGTCTAATACCAATGCATTGACGGCTATTACCACCAAGATTAATCACAAGATGACGATTAATCAGCGCTTCAAAGAGCTCCAAGAAGTGCTGTCGATGGATGCTATCAAGCGCATGGAATGTTTTGATATCAGTCATACCATGGGTGAAAGCACGATTGCGTCGTGTGTGGTGTTCAATCAAGAAGGCCCGGTTAAACCAGAGTACCGTCGTTACAACATCACCGGCATTACAGGTGGCGATGATTATGCAGCGATGGCTCAGGCGCTTGAGAGACGTTATTCGAAGCAACTCGATGTCGACAAGATCCCAGACATCATCTTTATCGATGGTGGTAAAGGTCAGCTAAACCGCGCTCATGAGATCATTTCTCAATATTGGGGTGATTGGCCGTTTAGACCAAGAATGATGGGTATTGCGAAAGGCGTGACGCGTAAACCGGGTTTAGAAACTTTGGTAACCCTTGAAGGTGAAGAGTTTAATTTACCTAGCGATGCACCAGCGCTGCATCTTATCCAGCACATTCGTGATGAGAGCCATAATCATGCGATTGCAGGGCACAGGGCGAAACGTGGTAAAACGCGCAGAACCAGTGCTTTGGAAGGAATTGAAGGGGTAGGACCTAAACGTCGTCAAGCTTTGCTGAAATATATGGGTGGCTTACAAGAACTTAAGCGTGCAACTGTCGAAGAAATAGCCAAAGTGCCGGGCATTAGTCATTCTTTGGCAGAAAACATTTATCAAGCATTGAAACAATAGTAAAAATCCCGCACCATTAAAGCGCAATTAATAAGAGCCCAATAATATGCGTTTGAATATACCTAACATTTTGTCCTTACTGAGACTATTTTTGATCCCAGTATTCGTTGTCGTTTTCTATCTACCTTATCAATGGGCTCCTTTCGCTGCTGCGATGGTGTTTTGGGTAGCCGGTTTCACTGATTGGCTAGATGGCATGCTAGCTCGTAAGTTAGGGCAAACGTCTCGCTTCGGTGCCTTCATTGACCCTGTGGCTGACAAAGTGTTGGTCGCTACGGCTCTTATCCTGATTACAGAGCATTACCACTCTATTTGGATAACTATTCCAGCCGTGACCATGATTGCTCGTGAGATCATCATTTCAGCGCTTCGTGAATGGATGGCTGAAATCGGTAAACGCGCAAGTGTTGCGGTATCTTGGGTTGGTAAAGTCAAAACGGTTTCTCAGATGTTCGCTCTTTGGGTACTTATCTGGAGATACGACGACTGGATGGTGTGGGTAGGTTACATTGCACTGTATGTCGCCACCGTTCTTACTTACTGGTCAATGGCACAATACTTGATGGCTGCCAAAGACGATTTGTTAGACGAAAAACATCATTGATGAAGAAGCGAGCTGAGGCTCGCTTTTTTGATCTTTAACCTAAGGTTAAGTTATCAATAGTGGATATCTAATGTGATATAGATCTCCTTTGAATAACCCGCTCACAGTGTGTTTTGAACATAAAGTCAGCTATTTGGCCTGTTTCGTATGAAATCTATTCAAACGAATTAAAAATACAAAAATAATATTGACTCAATCGTCTGAATCCGTAGAATGCATCCCGTACCCAAGAGGATGGCAATGAGCGATTCGATTGGAGTTACTAAGGCGCCTTGGCAGAGTGGCTATGCAGCGGATTGCAAATCCGTGGACCTCGGTTCGACTCCGGGAGGCGCCTCCATTCTCTCTTTCTTCTAGAAAGAATTTGAATGAAAATGCGATACTAGCTCAGTTGGTAGAGCGCAACCTTGCCAAGGTTGAGGTCATCGGTTCGAACCCGATGTATCGCTCCAAATTTTGTAATGTTGATTGGCGTCAGCATTAAGATGGTGTTTTAC
>NZ_JBFRTR010000030.1:0-37027 GCF_041474215.1 Vibrio sp. 10N.222.52.C12 | reverse complement strand
CCGCAGAGGCCTCTAGCGCTTCCTTTAGGTAAAGAGTGAAACGGCTCACGATGTGAGCCGTTATTGTTTTTAAACTATGTCGGTGTAGGCAAGGTATTTTGAAGTTTGAAGATCGTCGAGTAGAGCTACTGTCATCGATATCAATAGAAGAATCTAAAGTAAACCTCTCTCATCCAATAGTATTTTTGTGTGGAGGGGTAGTCGATGTCACCGCTTCTTCTGATGTTTCAGTTCGAAATATGTTGTTAGAGCACCTTTCAAGCTCCAATCCAGCTCTTTTTGACAAAATTAAGCTAGCTGAATATTTTAAGGATTGGCTGCATGATGCAATCTATGACAACTTATTAACATTTGAAGATGATATAGCAAACATATCCTCCCTAATAATCATTATTCTCGAAAGTGCTGGCTCAATTGCAGAGCTAGGCATATTTGCAGCAAACCCTAACCTCAAAGGTAAATTACTGGTATTTATCCAAGAGTCACACTTCGAACAAAATTCTTTTATCAAGTTAGGCCCCCTTCGTCACATCGATCCTGATGATGACGGTTTTGTTTGTTCCTATTCGTGGGATGATGAAAATATTGGGAGTACACTCCGCCCTTACCTGATTGATATTGAGAACGACATAACTGATTTTTTATCAAATACGCCGGAGCATATTCATATTGAACCAGAAAGTTCAGGTCACATAGCATTCTTAATATATGAGTTAGTGAGTATATATAAAGCTCTTAAACTGACAGAGATTGAGACTTATCTTAAGCTGTTAGGTTTTGAAAAAAGCCGTGTGGAAATTAAAAGATTATTGTTTCTTCTCAATAAACTCGAGTTTATTGATTCAAGAAGACGAGGGAAATTAGATTACTACTTTCCAATATCTAAAGAGCAGAAAGTTCATTTTACTAATAAAACTGGAGAACCTAGGTTTGACAGGAAGAAAATGACAATGGCTGCTATGCAGTTTTACAACACTAACGATTCCGAAAGACACAGAATGTTTGTTATCTCTGAGTTGCTACGAAAAGAGAAAGAGCAAGCAGAGGAGCAAGGAGCTGCATGAGTTATCTTGAACAATTTACTGAAATAACATCTTTGAGTAGCGTCGAAATATTGGATTTTGTCAAATCAGCTCCTCATCGGTACAAGCAGTACACGATCCCTAAAAGAAATGGTAAAGGTGTTAGGCTAATTGCTCAGCCATCAAAAGAAGTTAAATACATGCAATATGTTGGTAAGCAATTAATTCTGGATGAATTACCTGTCCATGCTGCTGCTTATGCTTATCAAGAGGGCACTAGCATTAAAGCGAATGCCAGACAGCATGTGCCTAATCAGTATCTACTTAAGATGGATTTTTCGAACTTTTTCCCATCGATTAAGCCACCACTTTTATTGGGCGTTATTCAAAGTAAGGTTGGTGCCTTATCAACTGACGATATAACTCTTATAAAGAGGTTGTTTTTTTGGCAACGTGATAGGGTTTCTCCTTTGCAATTGAGTATAGGGGCTCCGTCATCCCCTTTAATATCTAATGTGGTCATGTACGACTTTGATGAGTACTTTCACTTGTACTGCTCGGAGCGTGGTATTAGTTATACTAGATATGCTGATGACTTAGCTTTCTCAACTAATGAGCGAGGACTGCTATTTCATATTCCTGATTTAGTTTCAAACTACTTAGTGGAAAATGGTCATTTAGGATTATCAGTAAACTCAATGAAAACAAAGTTTTCTTCCAAGAAACACAATCGTCATGTGACGGGTTTAGTTATTAATAGTGAAAATCAACTCTCACTTGGAAGAGAGCGAAAGAGAAAAATACGGACTCTTGTATATTTATTCTCACAGTCGACTTTAGAAGTGGATGAAAGTTATCATCTTAAAGGTTTACTCGCTTTTGCATTAAATATTGAACCAAATTTCATTCTTCGACTTAGAAACAAATACAGTTCTGAGGTGATAGATAGTATTTTTCGCTATCAAGAGTAATACTGCTAACGAATAAGGATTAAGGTGTTGCGTAGCCAACACTAAATCCCGAGTGTTGAACAAGCCTGAAGCCACTTTATTAAGTAAATTATTCGATGATGGTCGAGGGGCATTGCGCCTGAACTGGTCTATTAACGCATGGCACCAAGTTAGTGACTTTCCATACTTGTAGTTAGTCATGAATTGCTAATTTAGCAAAACCACTAACACAGAAATGTCCAATAACGTTTTGAAACTGGTCAATCTTAATGCGAGCACCAAACAATTCTGTCGTCCCTTAGCCTTGGCACTCGTAATACACCTCCTTTGTAACCTGTCACCTTATTCCTGATTTCATTCTACCGAACAAAAGCGCCTCACTCAGTGTGGGCGCTTTTTTGTTTTCCTTCACAAGGAGTTTTTCTATGTCTACGACTCGTGGTGGTCAAATCACTTTCCATAACATTCGAATGTGGTGGCAAGTGAACGTAACCACAATCAAGTACCTCAATATCTTCGCGGCCTTGCTCGGGCTTATCACTACTTACCTCCTCACCTCGGCCAGCACATTAACCGGTGCCTACTACTACAGTCTATTTTGGCTATTCAACAAATTAGGTTTTAGCCTAAAGCGCAACGTAGTGGTCGAATGGGAAGATCAACGCTACAGCAGCACCCTTGGCCAACAACTGCAAAACCCCATCTTGTCACAGTGCTACCAAGAATTGCTGCAAGCCCTGTTCATTGGCCTACTGGTCTCTGTGGCCACTTCCACCGTGCTGTTTGTGATTATCAACCACTGGTTTAAGAGAAAAGGGCAAGAGCAAAGCGAAGATAACCACATTCGCGGCTTTCAATTGGCTGAGCCTAAAGCCGTCACCGCAGAGCTGAAAAAGAAGAAAAAACTCTCTCCTTTTGCACTCGATGGTCACAAGCTTTTTGTTGATAGGTTTGAGGTCAAGCACTTAATGATTGACGGCACCACAGGCGCAGGTAAATCCGTTGCGATTCGCAAGTTATTGCGCTGGATACGGGCGCGAGGCGATAAAGCCATCATCTACGATAAAGGCTGCGATTTTGTCAGTAAATTCTATGACCCTCATAAAGACGTGATTTTAAATCCCTTCGATGAGCGTTGCGCTGCATGGGATATTTGGAGTGATGCCAAAGAAGCCCCTGACTTTGAATCGCTCGCGGCCGCGCTTATTCCGCAACACGGCGAAGGCGACCCGTTTTGGGTGGATTCCGCACGAACCATTTTCGCAGCAACCACCTATCAAATGATGATCGATGACAAACACAAATGTACCATTGAAAATTTGCTGCACATTATCTTAACGTCGGAGCTTTCCACGCTAGGTGAACACTTAAAAGACACCGAAGCTAGCTCCCTCGTCTCGAAAAGTATCGAGAAGACAGCTATCTCCATCAAATCGGTACTAGCGACTTACATTAAGTCATTACGTTACTTACATGGTTTGGATGAAAAAGACGCACAAGGCCACCATAAACGGGCGCCATTTTCGATCACAGATTGGGTGCAAGATGAATCCCAGCAAGGATTTTTATTCCTATCGAGTAACGCAAGACAACACACCGCACTCAGACCACTGATCTCGATGTGGCTTGCGATTGCCTCCAACGCCATTCTAGGAATGGAGCCCGATGACGACCGCCGAATTTGGGTGATCATCGATGAAATGCCTACGTTACATAAACTGCCTGAACTCACGCACATTATTTCTGAAGTGCGTAAATTTGGAGGATGTTATTTACTGGGTTTGCAATCTTACGCTCAATTAGAAACCACTTACGGGCGCAACGCGGCGAGAGTCATTTTTGATTTGCTCAACACGCGCTTTTTCTTCCGCGCCCCTTCAAAAGCGATGGCCACCATTTCCTCGGATGATCTTGGTGAGCAAGAAATCGATATCTCACGAGAAAATATTTCTTACGGGGCGAACGCACTGCGTGACGGTGTCTCACTTGGCCACCAAAACAAAACGCGTCCTGTGGTTTCTCCTGCCCAAATCCAAGGTTTGGATGATTTAGAGTGTTACTTACGCACCCCTAACTCCATGCTCATCACTAAGCTGCAACTGAAGTACGACCGCATGAGCAATCTCCAACCCTCCTTCATCAAACGCAACCTACCAGGCGGGAAAGCAATGGAGAGTATCGACCAAGCCTTGATTTTTCATGAGTTAATTGCTTTGCATGAACTCGATGAAACCCAAAGAAACCGATTACTCGCCATTCAGCAAAGTACCTATGAAAACGAAGAAGAGCAGCAGCAAACCAGAACCCATCAAAAACAAACCCTTGCCAAAGCACCGAAAAAGGAAAACCCGACCAATAACGCTGCCCAAAACCAACAGCTCGCTGAAAACACACAAAATGCACTACAGCGAGAAACCGAAGAGGCGTCCATGACACAAGCAGAAACGGGCGAGATGTACGATTAACCACACGAAATGAAACATCAAGGAACATTTAGAGACCGAACACAATCTTACCCTCCCCTGTAAAAACCCTTTACCACCCTTTCATTCACATCAACGCCGTCCGCTAACCCATTCGTACCACACCCAACTCACCGGCATTCCGCTGACGTGGCGGCTTTGCTGCGCCCCAAAAAAAGGAGAACACCTTATGATGTCCATTAGCCCTCTTAAATCCGCCTCTGGCGCCGCCAAGTATTACTTAAACGAAGAAAACACCCAAGAGACCCCTGACATTTCTCTCGAAAAAGACAGCAACGACAACTACTACCTCAAAGAAAACAGTACCAATGAAAACACCTTTTGGCATGGTCAGTTAGCCGAAGAAGCAGGCCTACTCGGTAAACCGGTTGACCAAAAAACGTTAGAGTCCGTTTTATCTGGACACCTAGGCCATGAAACCATCAAAGGCAAACGCGACGATCATAAATCGGGGTTTGACCTAACCTTTTCTGCGCCAAAATCGGTCAGTGTACTTGCTCTCGTCGGGGGTGACACACGTTTAATCGATGCGCATAACACGGCGGTCAAATTCGCGCTCTCGCAATTAGAAAAAGACGTAGCACAAGCCACGCACATCAATGACGAAGGCACTCGTGAGTTCATCAATACCGAATCCATGGCCTTTGCGGTCGTGCGCCATAAAACCAGTCGTGAAAACGACCCACAACTCCATTCCCACGCTTTGACGGCAAACATGACGCGCGACAAAGAAGGGCAACTGCGTACACTCGCCTCTTCTCTCAAACAAAAAGGCGGCGTCATCAATGGAACAGGCGAGCGCATTTACCACTTCCAAAAGTACTACACCGCTCTTTACCAGAGTCAGCTTGCCAAAGAGAGCGAACAAATGGGTTATCAAATGCAAGGATTGGGTAACGGCCAATTTGAAGCCAAAGGCCTCCCTCAAATCCTCCTTGATACGTTTTCTACTCGCAAACAACAGCTCGACCAACAAGCCTTAGATTTTGGGGGGACGCAAGCGGCAAAAGATGTAGCCGCACTCGATACTCGCAAAGCCAAAACCTACGAAAGTGAGGCCGAGCTCAATACTCGCTGGCAACAAACGGTGTGCAACAAAGGCTATCAGCCCAAAGACTTGGTTAAAAACGCCCTCGGCATCGCTCAACAAGAGCATCACCCTGAACAAATCGCTAAAGACGCGTTTAGTCGCGCCGTTGAACACTTGGGGCAATACAACACGGCACTAAAACTGCAAAAGATCATAGAATTAGCCGCGGCCGAGTTTACCAAGGGCGGCGTACAAGCCAATGCAATCGACCTTAAAGTGGTCGCAGACCAATGGGTGAAAGACGGGGCGCTTCTCCCCCTTTCCATGAAAGGTCAATACACCACTCAAACCATGCTGAAAACCGAACAAGCGTTAATGGCGGCCAGCAAAGGGCGTACGCACCATATGCGTACTCCCGTCAATGACGCTACGTTAGATAAACTGACCCTCACTCAAGGCAACTGCCAAAAGGTGGCGGACATTTACCAGTCCACCAAACAGTTTCATGTGGTCAATGTGTTTGGCAACAGTGAGCAAATCGCGCAAAACCTATTGAACGTCGGCAACCATGTCGGTAAACGTGTCCACTTAGTGTCACAAAACGCCAAAGACAAACACCGTCATAGCCAAACCATCCAACGTGAAAGTCATACGGTCGCAGCCTGGGTAAAACACCGGTTTCAAGAAGAGCATCGTCACTCTGTCCATAGTTTGTTGCACTCCGACCTACCAATGACCAACAAAGATGTCCTTCTCGTCGACAGCGCCCACAAAATGAGCGCGAATGAGTTGATCGCTTTAAACGCAAAAGCTAAGGGATCGGGGAGCAAAGTCATCTTGCTGAACAACACGTCCAGTCGCCAAGGTTTTAAAGCCTATAACGCCATCGAGCTTTACCGCAAAGGCAACGTCGTCTCGCACTCTTGGGTAGACAGCAAACAGATAGACAGTAAGGTTGCCTTGCACGACAGTGATACGCGCACCCTCGCCAGAGCTTATACCTACTTATCAAACAAAGAAGACACACAAGTGCTGGCGACTTCTCACGTTGAACAACGACGATTGACGGACGCGATCCGGACCTCTCTACAGAACCAGGGTCAACTTGCCCGCAGCGGCATCACCTTGTTGACTCAGCAACCTCATTATTTGTCTAAACCCCAACAGGAGTTAGCGCAACACTACAAGCCGGGCATGACCCTTCGCCATTGGGAAGACGGAAAACCTCAAGAGTTAGTGGTTTCCACATCGGATAAGACAAACAATCGAGTCCATGTACTCAGCAAAACCGATGGACAAGAATACACCCTCGATCCCGCTTCCACCGGATTCAAAGCCCTCAACATGCAGGTCTTTAAACCTGAATCGTTGCAAGTTAACCAAGGTGAACGCCTCATAACCACCAGTAAGCACTTTCCATCTGGGTTGAACGCCAATGAACGTTACGTGGTCACAGGATTATCTAAAGAAACCCTGACGTTAACGGACACGCAAGGCGAATCGAAAACCATCCCCGCTGAAGCCCTGAAAGACGCACCACTAAAATACGACTATGTGCATTCCGCCAGTCATATCGAACCAAGGCCGCACACTCTTATTTCAGGCAAAACCTTTACGCTCTCCAAAGCGCTCTTCCATGATCTGACCGAGAAAAGCGCGCGCATCGATGTGTTTACCGACAACCCCGATAAAGCCCAGGCCGCGCTTGAGAAAAGCGAAGTGAAGCTTTCTGCCATCGAGCGAGTGATGCACACTCAAAGCGTCAACGACCGCTACCTGACTGACACCACCGCCATCACCGTCAAAAGCGACATCCAGCAAGCCCTCACTCTCTTAAACAAAGAGCAAAATTCACCACTGCAAGAGAAAGCGTTGAACTTTGCCCTGAGTCATCTTTCTGAAAAAGAAGCGGCGTTTACACAAAAAGAGTTAGTCGTCGAAGCGATCCGTTACGCTTTTGAAGAGGCCAATCAACCGATAATCAAAGATCAAATTGAAACAGAGCTCGCCAAGCGCAGTGACACCCTCTCTGCCGAATACAGCGACGGCACACGCTGGACCACCCAAGCGGCGCTCGATACCGAAAAGCACATCTTGCGGAACATTGAGCAAGGGAAAAATCAACACAAGCCGTTTGCCACCCACAGACAAGTCAGAGATTATCTCGATGCACAGCCTCGCCTTACCCAAGGGCAAAAGGACGGCATCACCCTTATCTCAACGACCAAAGACAGTTTTGTGGCCGTGCAAGGTTTAGCGGGCACCGGTAAATCCACCCTACTCGAATCCAACATTGAATTGATTCAACACGCTAGCCAAGCCAGTAAACACTCACCTTCACAAATCATAGGTATTGCACCAACGCACGCCGCCGTCAGCGAACTGGAAAGCAAAGGGATACAAGCGCAAACGCTGGAAAGCTTACTGACCGACCTAAGACGTGGCATCACCTTACCAGAGGACTACAAAAACACGCTGTTCTTCCTCGATGAAAGCTCCATGGTCAGCAACCAACAAGCCAAAGAGCTCACCGACCTTGTATTACAAAGCGGCTCCAAAGCCACCTTACTTGGGGATAAAGAGCAGCTGCTTTCTCTTAATGCCGGTAAACCGTTTGAATTGAGCATGAGACAAGGACTCATCGATACGGCTTTTATGACCGACATCATTCGTCAGAAGAATGAAATACTGCTTGGTGCCGTACACAACATTGTGGATAAGCAGCCACACAGCGCCCTCGATAAACTCTCTCAGCAAAGCCCTGATACACTCGGTAGCACGCAACATATTATCTCCACCCTCGATGAGAGTGCGAAAGACCAAAGCAAAGCACAGCTTATTGCCACCGAAAAGCTGCCTTACGCTGTAGCACAGGACTACCTTGCCCGTACGCCCGAAACGCGAGAAAACACGCTTATCATTGCTTACACGAATAATGAGCGTGACCACATCACTGAGCACATTCGTGTCGGACTGATGAAAACACAAGAGATAGGCCAAGAGAACATCACCACCACCCGATTGCGCTCTACAGGTGAGAGCAAAGAAGAGTTAGCCACCATGATGCCTTATCAGAAAGGGCTCATTTTAAGCACCAAGCAAGGAGAGTACGACATCATTACCCACATTGATTCGGAGCACGGAGTGGTGACACTTCAAGACGTGAATACAGGTAAGACAAAACCGTTTTTGCCACGTAACAAAGACCACAAATACACGTCACTCTTCGCTCAATCAGAAAAGCCGCTTTCAACCGGTGATAAAATCATGACCCGCTTTACCGACAAAGCGCGAGGCATTAAAGCCAATGTGGAATACACCATCAGCCGTGCCACCAAGGAAGAAATCACCGCGCTTTCGAAAGAAGGGCAAACGTTAAACCTCAATCCAAACCAACTCAAAGATGGGCATTGGGATTACGCTTACACCAGAACTGCGGACATGGCGCAAGGAGCGACGTATCAGTACGTCATTACCACTCTCAAAGGCAAAGGCGCACTGACGAACTTAAGACGCGCTTACATCGATTTGAGCCGAGCGAGCACTCATGTCAAACTTTTTACCGATAACCCAAAACAGATGATGAAGAGCTGGTTATCAAAAGAGGTCAATAAACACAGTGCCATTGAAACCATCGAAAACATTGCACCACACAGTACCCCTTACTTTAATGACAAAGCTCTGCCTCATGAAGACGTACGTTATCAAAATAGAAACGGAGATTTTGACTACAACCAATTTAAAGAACACATCAACCAAGCGCTCCCTAAATACACCGAAAGCTTAGCCATCAACCTATTGGGACAACCGAACCCATCTAAATCAGACCGTGACTATTTAACCTTTGGTATCGGTAAATCGGCTCTAAAAGTGTCATTAACGGGGGAATATCGAGGGTATTTTAAAGACTATACCACCGGTGAAAAAGGCTCATTAATCAATTTGATGATGAGTCATAAGGAAATAAATTATAAGGAGGCAATGAAAGAAGCCCACAACATCCTTAATGATCCTAATAAATACCAACTCACCGCCAACCCTAAACATGAACAATTACTGACTACTACGCCAAAACACATGGCACAATTTGAAGAGAGAGCGAAAGAATATATACAAACCAGTCAGCCACTCACAGGCACATTAGCCGAAACTTACCTCAATAAATTAGGTATTGAACACCCTAAGAGTGACCATGTTCATTTTCATCAAGCAGTGTACTCCTCGGAGGACCAGACATTTCACTCGGCAATGATAACTAACATTCACGATAAAAAAGGAGAAACAAAAGCGATTGAAGTGACTTATTTAGACGGGCAAGGAAATAAAGATCCGGCACTCGACATCAACCCACGGATATTAGGCACGAAATCCAAACAAATAACGCGATTCCATCAAGGCAGTGATTTGCACACCACCATCATCAGTACCTCAATCGAGAATGCTTTTATTATTAATCAAGCGCATCAAGGCCAATACGACATTATCAATGTCAATCATAAGAATGACATTCAGAATATCTCCACCGATGAACTCAGACAGAACATTGTGATTGTACTGAGTCAAGGAAATACTGATTTAAATCCCAACAACGTTGAAAAAATCATGGCCAACTTTTCAGGGAGAAATATTCAGTTTGTTTCACCTGACGATATGCTTGAGGAAATTAAACAGGGTATTGAACAATACCATCAACAAACGCATCAACAAAAAGAGGAATTCGACACACCCACTCAAGACCATGATTCATTAACCAACGAGCCGGACACTGATATTAATCAACACACAAAAGAAATCAAAGATAAAGAGCTTGAACACTTCGACAGCAAAGAACCCTCCCCTCAAAAAACGTTTGATTTTAATCAGGAGCGTGACAACAACAATGACCAAGATAATAAACTAGATAGAGAGTTAGAGCGGTAGAAAAAGGGGTGTCCAATGGACTACCCTTTTTTTTTGCCTGCCAGAAACTCATCGGCTTTATTATCGATATCAGATTTCACCTGTTGCCTAAAGGGTTTGGATTCTTTTTGTTGTCGGAATAATTTTTCACCATCAAAGGTTTGTCCATGAACCACATCAGTGATCGCAGATGAGCCACGAACGACACGATAAATCTCTTCCATCAACGCACGGTTCGATGGACTATCATCCTCACTGTCATTGAGTTTGATGCGCAGTGCCAACATCAAAAGTTGGCGTGTGGCCTCTGCATCACTTAATGCTTCCTTATCCCTAAACGTCTTAAAATCTTGCGCTAACTTTCCACGTAAAGAACTTTGTAGCGGATAAGAACGTGTCATATTGCCCTCCTCAATCCCAATTAAAAGCATTGTTATTCAAATGAAATTTCAATCAATTAATTTTATAAAAGACCCTTCAAGCATTGTCAATAAAGGGCTCAATCAACATTCAATGATTTCCAATTAAAGGACCTTGAAAACGCTCTCATCGCTTTACCTATAAGGGATCAATTAATAATCATTGAAAAAATATATTTATCCATTGAAATTTAATCGGCTAATTAGTGTAATTTCTGAAAATTTTTCCACGTTACTTTAAGCGACTATTATATCTTTAACTTTTTGTTTTTATTATCTTTATGTTTTTCACAGACAACCATTTGCATTGATTTCAATGCGCCGTAGGGTGTGGATGATTCCCAAGCGGTAACAATGACCTCCAATGAGTCTGCATCTAGTTTGTTTTCTTGGGGGGTGTTTTAGGAACGTCGAGCTCAAAAGCCGAACCGTTGGCGATTGAACCTAGGGTGATTGAGACCATTAGGGAAGGAATGTAAAATGGAAAAAGAAGATCGTGACACAACTAGCGCTGCACCATTACGGTGCAAGAAAGGTTATTTTAATGGCGACTGATAATAGACTTTTTGAACTTTTTTGATGTATATTTTTCTGGCGCTTTCGGTACGTTTAAGAAATCCTGCATTATAAGCGCCTACGCTATTCCAATTATAACCATGGCTGGCAAAGTTAGAGCTTAATACCCACGCACCTAATGAAACATTAAAACAAGGTTCGTAGACATTGGTTTCATTGACATTAAATTCAACCAGTCGAGGAAACCAACTAGAGTTAATTTGCATGAGTCCAAAATCACGACTGGTTACTTGACCTTTTTTATTTTTGTTTTCGTTATAAGCATGAGGATCAAGACTGCTTTCAACTTGTGCTATCGATCGCAGCAAATCTGGATCAACATTATAATGTTGTCCTGCTTCATCAAAACAAAACGAATACCCGACACTTGGAAATACCGACAATAATAAGATTAGTTTTTTCATAAGCTAAAAAATGGAGTCCAAAGGAACTCCATTATATCGCGTGAATTGACGTCATCAATATTCATTAGGGAGTAAAATCGTAGTGCAACTACGATCACGCTCGGTAATTATCCAAACTTGTTCATTACAAATGGTATAACTGGATAAAACCCGCTCGCCTGTCTTAGTGGCTTCGTCATTGGTAAGTTTATCTTCAACACAGACATTTCCCCAATCACCATTTTGGTGACGATGTAAGTAAATCGGTAAATTCACACCAATATTGTTATTTAGCAGTTCAGCAATGCCTTGTGTACAAACAACTTTGCCAAGAGCAAACGGCACAGCCGTACAAAAATAATTTTTTCCTTTTGTTTCTTCGTTACCTGATGTAACATTTTTAATGTTCATTTTATTTACCCCTGTATTTAAATTGAATTTGCCTTGATATTTGATACAGCAAATATCAAGGCGCTTTACTTTTAGCGTTTAATAAACGTCTTCCGTTTTACGAATGTGATTAAACACCTCATACACTTCATCGTAAGAAATGCCATACCCTTCGAGCTTTTCGACACAATCACAAATGTCATTGGTATAGAAACACTCGTGATTGAATAGCTCACGGCGAATGATCGCTTTTTTACCATTCTCTTCGATGTCTTCGACGATCCCTTCTTGAGCAATAGAATCTAAACGGGTCATTAATTGCTTCGCATTATCAACAGGGCAAATTAAACCCATACCTAATGACGCATATTTCACGCCCTCTTTTTTTTCTCCATCGAGCTGCTTATTAGAAAAAGCAAAGAACGCCCCCGCCTCATTAAATGCTTGCGTTTGTTTGGCTTGAATATAGTGAGAGAGATATTTCATCACTTACTCCTTACGTTATTAAAAAATATCCCAAGAATTAAAACGGGCAACGGTGAAACGAAAAGAGGGATCTCGAAGGGGTTGATACATCCTTCACAATAAAATTGTCAGTTAAGTCCCCTATTTTAAAGTGGTGCAAGATACTCTTCTCAACCTCAGCCTGAGTGGATGGGTAGAACTTAGAATCACGCAAAGTAAATCCTGCAATTTTGAGTTCAGCTAAGGTAATGTCGCTACACGGCGTAAGAGAAAAGCCGTGCTCTTCTCCCTCTGTACGCTGAGGAATACGCAGTAAAGAGATATCATTTTTTGGTGAGCTTTCGTGCCCAGCGGCGAAACGCTGGTCGCTGAGCGTCAATGTAGAGAGAGTTGGGGTTGAGTTTTGTTGTGCCATGACAAGTTTCCTTTCTGTTTGAGTATCACTTTTATGGAGCCGCTTGGCTGTCCAGATCTCAAACAGGGTTCTTCTCTGCAGGGGCGCGAAGCGTTTATTAACCCTTGCAGAGAAGGTTCTGATTGAAGATGGTGAACAGTCTGCGAGCGCCATCCAATGATGCGAGTCGAAAGGAAAATCGGCACATAAGAAAACAAGCCCTTACTCGAACTTAATTGAAGCCAGTGAAAGGCAATAAGGAGGCACGACGAAGCGCAGCTACGCAGTAGCGGAGGCGTTGGGTGATTGTTCGCAGTAACTTAATGTCACATCGAGCTTGCTCGATAACAGTGCCATAAGTTATCGCGAGAGGAGTGAAGCGACGGAATGAGCCGACCGAAGGGAGAACGCCCAATATTTAAGTTTAATACGTACTTTATAGATTGATTGGCGTTAGAAAAAGAACCGTCCGTACTCAATCTTCAAGGGTAAGCGTTCGAACGCGGTTCAAGTCAAATATCACAATAAATCTAAAGGGCTATTCGCCGTCTAGCCATTAACTCAATTAGCCTCCATCTTTTTGGTCAGGGAGAGTGGAAAGTGAAAAAGCTTGATGCAAAGAAACGCAGAGCATGGCAAAAGCTGCACTTGGCTGTTCATGTCGATACACCCGAAACCATGAGTGCGGAAGTCAGTTTTGTTGTGCCATGAGCCTCTAAAAAAGAAAGGTTGTCCCTCACTGAAACTCACCTCGAAAGAAGGTAATGCTTTGGGAAGAGAGTGGAGCAATAAATGAAGCGGAAAAGGCGCTAACGAGCGGTAAAACGAGTTTGAAATACTACAACGCTCAGATAGGTGAAATGATAGTAAATGTCAAAACTACAAACAAAAATTATAGCTCTGGCTATGCCAGTTAGAAGCCAACGGTTAGCCATAGACGATGTAGCTTTATCTCCAGGCAGATTTTATCAACACCACCACTTTGCCACACAACCCTTTATGCTTGAGCAGCTAATGAGAAAGTTGTGCGAGTTCGTCTGTATTCAATCCCGTGACATCCATAATGGTTTGTTGATCTAGACCATTAAGCAGCATCTTACGCGCCATATCCTTGAGCGCTTCTTGGCGGCCTTTTTCCTCACCTAATTGTATACCTTCTTGGCGCCCTTCTTGGCGGCCACGTTGCTCGCCTTGTTGGCGCAATTGTTCTGCAATAGTCATAAGTGTTTCCTCGTGTTTCGGTACTGATGAGACCAGTGACGTAATTAACGCTTCTAGGTTACTTGTTTCACCCACTTGGAGTAAGTAGCTCATCAATGACTGTACTTGCTTATCTGTAGTGTAATCGGTGAAGAGCAATGTGACCAGAGGCTCAAGGAAATCCATGATATCACGATGCTTCGCGTGCTTTTGTACAAGTTCAAGTAACGCGATACGGCGATGTTGCATTATCTCATCATCGGAGATAACAGTGACATCGACCAATGGAAAATCTTGAGTATAGAGAGCCTTAGCCATCTTAGGGTTAGCAAAACCTTTTAACCAATTCATCTCATATGGGTAGGGCGAGACTTGGCCATGGTAAAACTGCAAAGGGATCACCAAGGGTAAGTGCTCATGACCCGCTTCAATATGCTGTTGCATGGCAGCGATAGCGTAACGCATCAGTCTGAACGCCATGTGTTTATCTGGCCGACTCTGGTGCTCGATTAACGCATAGACGTACCCTTCCCCCTGAGACGTTTTAAGAGAATAAAGGACATCCTAATAGTAAGGCCGTAAGTTTTCTTCTATAAAGCTGCCTGATTCGAGCTTTAAGGTCGTCAAATCAGTACCATGATAAAAATTCTGCACCATGTTGGTTTCTTTCTACACATCAATTTAGTTCATTTACTCTAAGTAATCTTTGCCCCATTCTGCGTTTCGGCAGCTAGCTATCACAGAATGCAGCCGCCAATTTTGACCTACTTGTTCTTATGTCTAGAGCTCTAACTATGTGACCAAATCTGCTAATCCACTACATTAGAAGGGCAACTCTCTTCCCTGTAATTGATCGTTATCCCGTAAAATTCGAGCTTATCTAGTAATAAACTGCCGAATACCTTTTTGGTCATTTAATTTTCACATCCAAACCAAGTGATATTAAGGTACCTACCAGTGTTGTGATCACCACCGATATCAATGAACCAATCAGCACATACTCAGTCATGCTTCGGTCGTCTGATTTATTCAACTCACCAAACCTAAATATTGACTTAGCCGCCAATACAAAACCCACAGCTGCATAGCTCCCCACAAGCGTAAAGGTCAGTATTAACACTCGCTCTAAGTAACCGATCAACTCACCACCTGCGATAAGACCACTAATACTAGTAGTATCTTGAGCTGATATTGGAAACTTCCTTAAGACGCAGCCAATCACAATCGAAGTTGGCTTGAGAATTAGTAAGTAAGCAAATACCACCATAACACCATCTGAGAACTTCTCATCTTGTAGTACGGCATCGATCATTACACCATCTGCCATGTGAAAGGCAATGGCTACTAGCACTGATACATGCAAAGTCTGGTCGATAATAAAATAGGAAAACTTACCACCATTTCGTGCTCTTACTTTCCACAAATCGATAATAAAATGACTTACCGCTATGATAACTACCAAGCAAGTAGTTGAGCGCCAGTCAATACCTAACGCTATAGCAGGAACTAACAACGCGACACCGTGTAATAGTGAGTGAAAGTACAGTTCAGTTGAACGGTAAGTGTATTTTTTCTTTGCTTCTACCCATTGGTTCGGCTGGAGGTAAAAATCACAGATAATGTGAATCATCAAGAACGGTATTAGAACATCAAAAAAATTAAACATACTTGAGTCCCGTCACTTGGTTTATGAATCGCCAATTTAGCTCACTGATTAGCGGCCAACCTGAAGCTTTAAGAGACTTACTGGCAGTGGCAGTAGCAACATCGAGCTTTTCTGCTAACTCACTAATAGACAAACCTTCATTGGTTCGAAGCATCGGAAGCATAACTTCACATTGGCGCGAGGTTAATTCCGTTAGTTGTCTATCGAGGTACTTAAAGAGTAAGTCAAAGTGCTCAGTGAGTTCGAAACGGTCAGAGTTAAATAACAACCTGTCGCTTTTTAAGGCTTTTAGTCCACGCCCAGAAAGAACAAATGCTTCACCCATCGATTCAGAGACCAACTCACGCAAATCGGCATTAGAGGCAATAGCAAGGCTAATACGACTATCAAACTCTTTGCCAAGCGCTTTAATGCCAATACGATAAATGATGGTATATCTCAGAGCGTTTTCAATATCATGTACCACGGTCTGAAATTCATCACCGCGCTCAATGCTGTGCGCATTTGATGAATTTGCTTCGGTGATCTGTCTCTGAATGTCCTTGATTCGTTTAAGAAGTTGTTCAAACTGTTCAGATGTTAGCTTGGTTGAGTTGACAATATCGCCGCTGATCACTGCGATAGGTTTAGAGGTAGGCTCCACATTAAAACTCCTTCTTTCATGTAGATGCCAATTTAGCCGTTTATGGCTAATAATGCAAATTTAGCCGTTTATGGCTAATAGGTGGAAATTAGCCGTTTAGGGCTAAACGATTCATGAAGCTTGTCATTACCTTAGTTTGACTGTAATCACTTTTACGAGTGCCGTTCGACTACTGTGGCAGTGATCCAATATGATCTGCACCATCAATAATGGATACTGACTCACTTTTGTCCAAGAGTTTCTTAGGTTGAATTTCTACCCTTGGCACTTTCTAACTCGAAAGTGCCCCAAAGTGAGCCAGAGAGGGATTGACCTCAGTTTCAAACCTTGCAACTTGCCTTACTTTTCCTCATGCCTAGAGTTCCAACAATGTAGCTAAGTTATCTAATCTACAACAGACTGACCCTCAATCACAGTTACGCACAAATATGTGGCTCAATTATTTCTAGGCTATTGAATAGTGGAAAGCATTGATAACGTGCCTTGAATCAGATGCAATGTGTGCTTGCACGGCTTTCAACTAGAAAATCAACTCAAAACTAAATAATATTTATATTTTTCAGGTGGTTAGGTGGGTGGAGTGCATGAGATGCCAATTCATTCTGGTACTATACTAAAATGTTAGGGTTCTCGAGTGAGACTTATGTTTAAGTTTTTGTTCTGAAAATCACTATAATTCATCGCTTTCTTTCGGTTTAGGTATAAGACATGGACTACATATTAGCTGGAGTCGTTATATTTTCGGTAAGTATTGGAGTTGCTTCCATTAAGCGCTGTATGGAAAGGTATACTGAAAAAATCATCACCAGTCAAAAACAGTTAGAAAGTAATCTAATTGAAGACAATCTAAAACTCAAAGAGCAAGTCAATCAACAAACTGAGGAGCTCTTAATCATGATGAGATACGTGAAAATTCACAAAAGTATGGATCACTTTAAAGATTTTAGAGATCACATGAAAACGGCGATGTCTTTAAATCACGATGGTTTTAATAATAACTAAATCAAGCCCATACAAACATTTAAGTGTGATTTTCCACGATTGGCATTTTTTGTCTGGGTTTAGTTCAGGGTTTACGGCGTTCCAGTTGAGTGCAGTGGTAGCTCATCACCTTAATTGGGCTAATTTTAAGTGGATAGTCCATGAATAGTAGATTTATTAACTACAAACAAGAAGAAATTGAAAAAAATATATATCGAGTATTCAGTTTTGAACGTTTACTTGAATTATTTAATCAACAAGAACTTACATTAGTCCACCCGTCTCTATGGGAAGACCCATTTGAGAATTTTTTCTTGAACTCCGAATTTACAAATGCTGCTGGACGCACATTTTCATTGGATTTAAAGTATGGTGTCTATGGCCAATGTTGGTCATTGTCTAGAGAGTCTGATGCGATGTGGCGTATTTATTCTCCAGATAAAAGAGGTGTTAAGGTAAGGACAACTTCTCGTAAATTACTCAGTTATTTGAATGATGCGACCGTTGATTATGGTTCTGCTTATATTGGTAAGGTTAATTACTTACCAAAAACAAAAATGAATGAATTATGCAATGATGATAATTTTATTCGCTCATCTTTAGATTCTGAACAAGGGATAGCATCGACCTTATTATATAAGCGCCGAGAGTTCTCCCATGAAAATGAAGTCCGGTTAATTCATACTAAAGCTAGTTGCCGAGAAGGAAGTGACAAAGTATTTTCTTTTTCAGTTAACCCTATGGAGTTGGTAGATCAGATTGTTTTTGACCCACGAATGAACGATGACCTGTTTCAGGTATACAAAAAACACATATCGGATTTAGGCTTTAAGAAGAGTATTGTAAAGTCGTCACTCTATGATTTACCAGCGTTGAAAATTAAAATTTAACAAAGCAATCAATATGATGCGTTACGCTCGGCGGATTTGGTATGGAGTTTGGTGGGTTCATCGTGACACACCTTATTGCAGGGTTAGCTCTCTTACGGAGAAAAATTTTGAAATTGCAATACAATAATTACGATGAGTACATGAGGTTTATATCATCTGATGATGCATTGTTTCATTTTACTCGGAAAGATACATCGTTGGAGTACATCCTGTTCAATAAGTCTCTTCGGTTCGGCGAGTTTTCAGGGACTAATGATCCACAAGAATATAAGTCTAAGTTAACAGGGGCGGTTGGCTGGGGTTGGGAAAGCCGTCATGATCAAAAAATTGAAGAAGCTACATTGCTAGTTGATAAAATACTGAGAGAGAAGTCCAAGTTCATATCATTTTGCCAAAACGATATTGTTGATGACAATTTGCATTCTCATGGCGTGCTGAAATCTAGAATGTGGGCTCAATATGGCGAGAACCATAAAGGTATATGTATTGTTGTTTCGAAAGCTAAATTGATTGATCAATTGACTACGGCGTTTGACCTAAATTATCAATTAGATTATGGCAAGATTCAATACGAAGAACCTGATCTAAGCCGGAATATACCTTGCTTAGATATCGATGGTCCGGAATTAGATAACCTTACAAGCAGTGATGTGGCGATAAATTTTGTAACTAAGCACATTGATGAACTTCTCTTTACAAAACAGCCGGATTACAAAGATGAAGCTGAGTTTAGGTTTGTTTTAATTCCCAAATATTTAGAACATGTCTCAGTACCAATTCATGTCGATTTATTAAAGTGCGTGCATTCGATAATACTTGGTGATGCGTTCCCCGTGGTTTACAAGCCGACGATTTTTCAGTTGGGGCAAGAGTTAAAAATTCCCGTTAAGAAGTTACATTGGGAACATCATGCTTACATTTTACTAAATTGGGACAAGAGCTAACAAACGACTAAGGCTTCAACTTACTTTGCCTAATCTGACAGGAACGTTTTAGTACAGTAATTCTAAATTGTTCCTGTAAAGAGGCTTCGTAGATCTTAAGTTTTACTCGTGGCACTTTTCTCAAAAAGTGCCAGCTAGCTCAAATCTGCCCCGTTATGAGCTACGACCGATTAGCCTCTCAACTCACAAAAGTATAATTTGACTTAGATTTAATAATTCTAAAATGTAGAAGTAAAGTCAGATACCCCCTCTATTTAAGTGGCCAAATTCAGTGTGCCACAACACTTATGTTATCTAACCGATATGATTAAGTATTTCATGGAAATATTTCTAATTTGATATCAGTAACAATTCATCGTTATTTCTAATAGCGATAGATCATATTGATCCCAGATACCCATTAAAACCCGACACCAAGAATCTGGCAGTTTTTATAAATATTATCACCATCCCAAGACCAGACCATCGGCTCCGTTTCCATCACTGTGCACGGTTCACCAAGCATCGTTTTGTTTTCAGGCATACTTATAACTCGTTGACCTCTGTACTCCCAAAGGCTACTGTAACCAGAATTCTGTCTCATACTTACAACGTTGGTCATGCCACAGGAGTTTGAAAGAGGTTCACTGGTGTTACGCCAATAGGCGTTTTCGCCACTACCGACTGCGGTGAATTCAAGATCGAAAGTATTTGCGGATAGTTTGCAAGTTTCTTTCTGGGTTTCGACATCAAGCTTCGTCAAATGATGAAGAAAGTCTTTTGCTTCATCCATATTTTTTAATGGGCAGGCAGAATACATTGATTTCCACTGTGAATAGTGATTTTTCTTTCTTTCGTCACTGGTGCTTTCAATTAATTTATTTAAACCTTTAATAATCGAGCTATCACATACCGATGCGTTTAGTTTTTCAAGGCTTTCAACCTCCAATAGCTCAGCATCAATCCTGCTAAGCTTATTCTCAATTTCATCTTGAGAATTGATATGTTGAGATAATGTAATTTGGTTAAAGGTGCATATCATTTTCGTGTCGGTTATAGACTTGCATCCCCCGTTGAGGATTGAATTCATAATATCCCCCGATTTGGGACTTAAATTTAAATAGGAAGGTACTTTTAATGTTTCTGCTTGCGCATTCATGGCCAATGTAGCTAATAACCAATACCAACGACTCATAGGAACGCCTTATTTTTTTGATTTGAGGATTTTTTTGGATGTTACTCAAGTTAAACTTGTTATAGGTATCGCGACTAGTGTGAAAAATCAATACACATGCTATTCATCTGTGTTTGCAATATCGTACTTATTAGAAAAGCCGCAACATACGGCTTGTTTCTTTGGTTCAGAAAAGGCGGTTATGGTAAACCATCATCAGGTTGGAAACCTTAATTGATTTAGTATTGATATACATTTACATCAACTTTAACGGGATCTTTTTTACAAAAAGATATGTACCAAGTTCCGCCTGAAGCTATACACGCAGCCTCTAATTGAGCATCTTCATCTCGCTGTTGTGCTTTTCGTATTGCACGAGCTTGGCGAGAATCAATAGTTCCTTTCTTACATTCCTCATCAGACATATCTAAGCCTCTACGAGCTAATTCCTTAGATACGACTTCCAACGTCGCAGAGCGGTATGCGGGGGCGCTATCACCAACTTCGTAACACAAGCTATAAGTATCAAGATAACGAGCATCACTTTCCGAAACATTTGAGCAACCAGCAACAGTCCCAATAATCCATAAGATTATAAGATTCCTCTTAAACACATAAACCCCAAAAATAAAAAAATTTAAAGTATTGATATGATAAATGCTTTTAAAACAAGAGCTTTAAAAAATGCAGATGCAGATGCAGATACGGATGCGCACACTCTCAAACGCACAGATTAGCTTTTATTAACTATATAGTCAGTCGACGTTTGTGAATTTCTTGCTCTAGATAAATGGAATTAACGATGTAAGCGTTATTGTAGTGGTTCATCAAAACTGGTCAATGAGATAGAATTTTGCCATACATTTTCTCATGCAAACTGGATTGGTGTTGTTTCCATTCGTAACACGAAATTGTCCAAAAATGTGTTAAAGGGTAGTCTCCTACCCTGTTTCAATCAGCGGCCATAAGCCGCTTTTTTAAATCCAGCCTCGCTCAGAAAAAGACACCACACACTCAAATGAAACCACAAAGTGGTCCAGTACTCGGATATCAACCAATGCCAACGCATCCGTCAGTTGACGGGTAATGCGTCGGTCAGCTTGACTTGGGGTGGCGTCGCCACTTGGGTGGTTATGATAGAGAATAACCGCACTCGCGTTCGCGGCCAGCGACGCTTTCACGACTTCACGCGGATAGACCGAAGCGGCATTAACGGTACCGTAGAACATCTCTTTGGTGCGCAACACTCGATGTTGATTATCGAGGAAGATAATCCCAAACACTTCAGACTCACAAGCGGCCAAGGACGTTTGACAGAACGATTTCACCAATTCAGGCGAGGTTAATGGCGTTTGTTCTGAGATAAACAGTTTGGATTTGAGAATGCTTGCGGCCTGGTCAAGGATGCCCTTTTCTTCTGATGTGAATAACGAAACATTTGAGTATTGAACAAGTGCTGACATGGTATTTCCTTTCGGTCTTGGTGAGCGTCTGACTGTCCGTACCCAGTTGCAGGTTCTGCAGCGCAAGGGCGCGCAGCGGCGAAGCCTCCCTTGCGTGAGGGTTCTCAAATGGGACGGTTTAAAGGAAGTCGCGACAACAAGCCAAAAGGACAGCCTAAGCCAATATCTCAACCCAAAGTACGTCGCCCAGGTAGAAATGTCCCTTCCCCACCAAGAGAGCGCCCTGCTGGTTAGTCGACTTGCGCCACTCGATAACCTTGGCTACTTAGGACAAGAGCGAACAGGGCGTTGCTCGTCTAAAAACACGAACCGCTTGAATACCGCAAACTGTTGGAATATCGAAACAAAATTCAGACAGATTGATGATCTGATGAGTATTTGAGCCGTCACGCATCTGCCGACTTTAGTCGTCATACAGACAAGAGAGTAAAGCCTTAGCCGACGTGCGATGCTCAGAGGTTGTTCCTATCGTCCTTTCTGCTTTCTTTGCGTAGCCGTAGTCTTCTCGCATCTGTTTAATGGTGGTAGTCAGGTCACACACTGATACTCACCCCCTTGCCTCGGTTGCCTTGCTCTAGTATTAAGGCGTTGGTATACCCAAACTCATTCACCAAAATTTCATGAACCTTGACGGCCTTACGGTGGAATCAAAGTCGGTCGAATTCACCCAAATCACGTGCATGGATATGTCAGCGGATACTGTAGAACGCACTTTCATGTGACCCCCTAAGCGCCAAAACGCACATCAAAACAAAACCCTGAGCACTTAAACGTCCCCTCTCCCGTTGTCACAAATCGCAACGCGGGAAACACAGAACCGTAAGTGGTGTAAAGAATGATGTGATCCACTCGCTCGTGAAGAAACCATTCACCAAAGCCAGCACCATTTAATTCGATGAAAAAGTCACGGATTTCATGGAAAGCAAAACGACGCGATCCCAATAGCGGAAACTGCTGCTTGATAGCTTCAACGAACCCTTGGTCTTTTAACGCTGCGATATCAGCCTGCTGCTCTGGCGACTGGCGACGACTGAACATTTTCAAACGCTGGATTTTGGAAACCCAATCAGACTTTCTTTTCGCCTCATCACGACACTTTTTGACTTGAGAGCGCAACTTCAATACCGCCAAAGGACTAGAGACATCATTTTTTGGTGAGCTTTCGTGCCCCAGCGGCGAAACGCTGGTCGATGAATTTGAATTAGAGAGAGTTGGGGTTGAGTTTTGTTGCACCATGAGAGTTTCCTTTCTGTTTGAGTATCACTTTTCGGAGCCGCTTGGCTGTCCGCTCTCTCAACATCGTTCTGCTTTGCAAGGGCGCGCAGCGGCGAAGCCTCCCTTGTAAAGCAGGTTGTGGGGAGAAACGGTTAACAGCCTGCATGCTCGAAAATGATGCGAGTGAAAGAAAATCGGCGCATAAGAAAACAAGCCCTTACACGAACTTATTCGAAGACAGAGAGAACAACGAGGAGGAAACGACAAGGCGCTATGACTCTTAGGACAATAACGGGGTTCAAACAAGGCCTAGCTGCAGGGGAACCAAGGCAACGATAAGAGTCATGATTAAAGTGTTAGTCTTTACAAGGAGAGAAGGCCCAGAACAGGTAATAAGACGCTTCAAGTGTCATGTTCATCCGTGCTAGAAGTTAAGTCCAAACTAAGGCTCTATGAAATGTCTTAAAATAGATACAGAGCCTTAAAAGCAAATATGTATTACATAGGTAATACATATTCAATTCATTTTATTAATCAACTCAACGAGCTCTTCATCATCTATCTTGTCTCGATATAAAGCCAAAGCTCGGTACAGTTTCGCTGCAGACACATTTCTCTCTGTCTGCTCTTGCAGATTTGCTACCCAATCGGTTATCCGTTCTTTATCAGTAAGTGACATTCTAAGAGTCAGAGGAGGCACCATATAAGATGTCGTCACTTTCTTTTTGACAGTCGTAATTCCAGTCGACTTACTTGAACCTTCGTTCTTGTCAGTAGAGATAGCTGTTATAGCTCCTCGTTTTTTCAACTTGCTCATCTTGCTCATATGTATTACCTATGTATTACATCAAATTCAAAAGAAACGCAGCCAGTTTTCGGTAATCGTTATTAACAAGAGAGCCCGATTTATAAAAGCGCACAGGAGAGGAAACGGCATTAGCTTGTCCAACATGCTCAGAACGACGGACAGATACTGGTAGCAATTTATCTTGTACTACCTCCAATTCCTCATCAATGAACTCATTAATAATAGTGTTTCTTGAGTCGACCTCGTTCCTCAAGATCAGATAATTGCCTTCATCCTCCTTAATTTCATAGACAGCTTCGAGTAAAGAGCTAATGCCGTCTAATGAAAATGCACCTGAATCTACAGGGATCAAGATAAGGTCTGAAGCCTGGATTGCGTTAAGAGTCGTTAGGGATAAGTTTGGTGGAGTATCAAGAAGAATGAAATCATAGGTGTCACCTAACTTCGCTAATTGCTTTTCTAAAATTCGTTCACGATTAATCTTTGTCAGTGATGTTTCGATGACACGTGACAACTGAACATCAGCGGGAACGACATAGAGGTTTTCAATAGAGTTCCCATTAATCTGTGCAGGTTGAATTAAATCGACAATGGACACAACTTTAGGCTTATCAAACAAAGCAGCCACCGTCTCTTCAAACTTAAAATCACGTTGTCCGGTTAACGTTTTAGAGCAGTTCCCTTGAGGATCGAGGTCAATAACTAACACTTTTCGTTTTCGTGCAAGCTCAGCCCCTAAATTGACAAGAGTCGTGGTTTTTCCAACGCCACCTTTTTGATTCGCCGCGCTGATGATCTTAGTTTTCATAATAAACACCTCATGTATTACATGTGTAATACACAATAAAAAACAAAAAGCACACTGTCAATGTATTACATATGTAATACACTTTTCCTATCAACACTTAAAGTTATTCCCCCGTTACCAGTCGATGATGTCAAGACACTAAAAATCCTAAAGAAAGTGACACCAGCCGCGAGATCACTATCCGTATGAATCAAGTTATTAGGCTCCTCACCAACCAAAACTTCTTGGTTAAGTTAATCCCAACACTAGAATCAAAGTCAGTTCTGAAATTGAAAATATTGTGACTACGACGGGGGACACTGTTTAAGCATGAATCGGATTCATCAAGTCCCGACGCGCCATCGATATTTGGAGCTATCTGACTCACACCAGAAAGACGCGAATTTAAACCCAAAGAATGGCTAAGTTTTGCCTACTGGCGTGATGAGCAGCGCCAACTGGTTGAACGCCACGACAAGATTGAGTCACCCACTGGGCAGAGTCATGGAAGTGAAATCCCACTGTTCATTGCGGCTGTTTGTAGAAAGGTGTTCCCAAAAGAAAATACCCATAATGAATGAGAAGCCCATTGAGTCTTCTACTCTTAACACGACATCGCCCTGATCTAATAACTCGCCCATCGCTTGTTGGTAAGCTTCTTCGACGATGGTTTGTTCCCAAATACGCTCGTATTCGGGTAAGACTTGTTGTCTAGAGATGGTCGACACCCTGAAGCTTAATGCGCCCTCGATACGATGTCGTCGGCTGGTGATCAGTTTAACCTCCGTCCATGAAAGTACTGGTTTGGCGAGGCGCCTAGATTGGCGTTCCTTTTTCTTTTTCGCCATACTCGAGTCTTAACGGATGTAGACCATCAGCTTATCAGAGGTGGCACAGACGCTTGACTGTTTGCTCATACAAAAATCAACATAAACCTTGCTCCGCGCGCATCACAAACAAGATGTACACCTTGTCCCCGTCTTGCTTGCAAAAAACACGACAAGGGTTGACCACAACTTCTCGGTAATTGAGGTGTTCAACTTTGTCAAAAATATTTTGAATCATCTGCTTGGCCGCAACCAGATATTCAAGGGCAATGTATTTCGCGATATCCTTGAGGTCCGATCACGCGGCTCACTCCAAATCACTTCAGCCATTTTGACATATTGTCCTTAGCTTCATCCTGACTCAAGGACTTGCCTTGTGAAATGGCGCGCTCACCACATGCGATCCCTTCAAGGATAACCAAACGGTTTTGCATAAAATGATAGTCGTCCACATCAACCAAATACGCAGAAGGTTTACCGGGTTCGGTGATTAGCACAGGTTCTTTGGTGTCATGTAAGTCCGCTAGGATTTGGGACGCTTGACGCTTGAGGGAAGTAACGAGCTCGACTTTCATAAGAGTAACTCCAAAATAAGAGTAATAAAGTGATACTGTCGTATCACTTTCAAGGTGCCAGGTTTAGCGCAGAGATATTGAGCGTTAAGAATCACTCTTAAGTCATGCTTCTTATGAGTAGGAAACTCACTCAACAACACACAAACAGCAAATGGCGTCACTTTGGTTTCGGCCTTAGAGCCTTGCTATTCTTGTGATAAGATACCCTCACCAGAAAATAATCGATGTGAACAATGTCAGAACATTCATACCACCAACTTCTTAAGTCGACCTTCGAAAACACTCTTCTTCACCTTTACTTCAAAGTGAAAATTTCCAGTCACTTTGTTAAAGAAGAGCAACGAAACAAGATCATCATTGACTTCTTAAAGCCAAAAATCAAACAAGCTCGATATAGCCTTATCAAGAAAAAGCTTAAAACTGTTTGTTTGATGAAGAGTAAGTTTGGCTCAATCGAAAAACACTTAGAAAGCGTTTTATCTCAATATTCAGCGATAGAGAGCAAAAACGACGTTGATAAGCTTTATGCCTTGTTAGAACGCTTTGAGAAGAGCGGATTAGAAACAAAACTTATTGAAGAGACCCCTAAGCAGGAAATGGACGTTGTTTATATCGACAGAGCACATATTGATCATTGCTTCGATAATGAAAACCGTCAGATTGCACCCATTTCGCTGTTTATACATACGAATGAATTAGACAGATTCACTAAGAGCTTAGCAACCCAACCTTATTTCACATATGAGTTGTGCCAAGCAAGTGAAGAATTGAATAACTATCATTACAAAGTCCACCCAATTAGCTAACCATACTGCTTATCACACACTGTTTAGCCTTAACTGGTCCAAGACTCTTGTGAGTGCTTACCTGTACTTTTCCATCAATTGTCTATCCTGTACCTTAGTAATTGTCCCACAGCTATATGAAGCGCCAACTAACACAACCAAATCTAAAACGTTGGGCACTTCCAGCCCAAATCAAGATGTGTTGTACGCGATTTACCAAGCGGTACTACCGTCCTTTTTTCATCACAATCAAGGCCAATCTTTTGATCTTCTAGCAGTAAGCTGATCAGATATAAGCCTAACGCTGAATGATCTTGGCCATTCGTCTTCACCGCTACGGCTTCAACAATGAATTCAATTCCTGTTGACAGTGTCTCTTTATCTTTAAAAGACATAACTCCTCCCTTAAGTTACTGTGTAAATATACAGCAATATGGAGCGAGTGAATCCATATTTAAACAAATTGAGACATCAATCACATTGAACAGGGTCATGTCGACTCACTCTTAGAACACATTTCATGTCTTTAAAAAGGAGCTCGCGGACAAAAAGTCAGAGAGGTGATGATCGGGTGTCCAATAAATGCAACCTAGTCTTTACTCCAGAATTGAATTTACTAAGAGACCTCGTTTTGACTCGATAGTTACTTGTTATTATTCAACTCAAGGAAAAGCCGACTCAAGCACCGCCTTCTTTATCCCTACTTCATACTCAGCCCTCTCTAACGTTATAGGGGCAGATATCTGATGAACAGCATAATTACCACGAGGCTCTGGCCCATTTCGCCTACTTTCGGATAAAGCAGACTTGACCCATTCAAACAGATAGACGTAACGACTGACGGTCTGGCGACACAAGTTCGCCTTACGCGCCACCAAACCAATCGTGAGCTCCTGATTTTTGCGTAACAGAAACAGACAGGCGCGGATAATTCGGCGAGTGGTCTTCGTCCGACGAAGGTTATGAGTTCTTCTGGCCGCTCTACGCTGCCTTTCCTGTAAACTTAATCCACTATCCAACCTCATCACACCTCGCTGGCAATCTGACCGAGCACAATATTTATCCCAGGTCCAACGAGAGACGCTTTTTACCACCGCTAATACCTCACTGCATGGCAAAGACGGCTTACCCACCAAATTGGCATTATTGACATGTGCAAAGCTCTCTACACGGCATTTAAAATTCGTATAGCTGCCCTTTTCCCTTTCTTCGTCGACGATGTCATAAGCGAACCGGCGGGTACGTTCAAACAAAGTACAATTCCGGGAATAAGAAACGTCACGCTCTTGACGAAGCCACGGCCGCGTACTCTCCAGTTCCAGCGAATCCGCTAACTCGTTAAGTTCATAGACACTGCGGTGAAGTTCGGTTGTTTGCCACCAAGGATGAAAGGGCGTTTTGGCAACAGGCCCTGAATAACTCAAGTCCGCCTCCAGTCGCAAGGCTAACGCGCGATAAATGGCTTTGAGGTACTGAATGGGTTTGGAGCGAGCCTGATCGCTGGTACAGACAGGTACAATGGCATAAAAAAGGTGGGCTTTATTACTGGTACGGTTTCGGACAATCATATTGGGGGGCGGCAACCCTTCATCTTGCCAAATGTAGGGATTGGGGAAAGCTCGGTGTTCATGATCAATATCGAAAACCATCCACGCCTGCATCTCTTTTCGATTGACCTGCATATACGGCCATCTGACGGCGTAGTTTCGAGGTCGAATTAGCATCGCGGTTTTGTTGTCACTGCACCTCGACAAATAAGGCGCTTCCTCAAGCAGCCGGCTCAAACACGACATAGACGAAGACGCAGCGTATTCAGAATGAGCCGTCATCGGCTCGCCCTCACCGTCCCTAGTCCACGTTGACTTCCAGACTCGCTCTGGATAAACACCCTTTCCAAGGCCTCGTACGTTACGACCGAGTTGACGCTCTTAGTGGCGCCCAATAAGCCTGTCGAACCTGATGAATCCTTTCCATTCAGGCGTTCAATTGCTAAGTGTTCGTCATTTCCCCTCACCCCACTTTTCACATGACAGCGGAATGCATCACGCCATTGGTCTTCGCTCACTACCGCTAGATAGAAGACCGCTTCTTGGCTTGTTTGAAGCACCTTACCGCCTATGACCGCCCACTCATGATTATTCATCACGTTTTCCTTGGCTAACAGGCTCTCCTTTGGGAGCAGCCAATGACGTTACTCAGGCTAAGGACAACGCGTTAAAGCCAACGCTGTCTGATTCTTTGCATTCGCTTTTCAAGACCGAATAAACGAATTCGCAGCCGTACTTGTTCAAACACCCGATTCGAATGCCTTAATTGATACGTTAACCTCATCCACTCAACCAATAATGGCGAAAGTTGACGGTCACATAACTCGCGTCGGATGCGCCTGATATAGCGAAGGCCTCTTCGCTTATCTTCCTCTGTTAATCCATGACCAGACCTTTCAGAAGATGGCTTATGATCCGGAGCAATGAGCATCACCCCTCCGAATGAATACTTGAAACTGATATACCACTAGCGCCCACCTTTCCGCCCTATCGCTTTGAGCAGACCAACACCTTGATTCAGTTTTTCCAAACTATTGAGGAGCAAAACCTGACCGCTGATATTCGCGTGTACGGTCTGAACAATCTCATATTTCTGTGCCCGAGTAAGCCTAGGCTTTCCTGCATACTCCAAAGCCATTCGAGACAACTCACCCGAATGGGTCGAGCTCTCTAGTGCGCACAAAACAAAGGCATCATCGGTAGTGTTGGGCGGTATATAAGCGGTGACCACCCCAAGTCCAAGAAGTAAGCTGTTTACAATAATGTGATTGCCGCTCACTTTGGCGAGAGTGATGGCTTCAACACAACTCAGGACATGAGGCTGATCAGGATTAAGTTTATTCCGCAGCATGGTCGGACTCATCCCTATGACCTCTGCCAGCCTAGCCATATTCTCTGACCTAGCGAACACGCAACACGCCTCATTAAAGGCCCCTTGTTTTGTGCGAGAAAATTCGCCTATTGAGTCAATTCCGTTCATAACCAATACTCAATTGAAGAAAGACGAGATGACAACGAAACTCCAACCAAGAATGTTAGCCCCAACGGACAAAGCTCTTTGGTCGAAGTTATGAAAGATAAACGCATGGCTATTTACCCCATTCTCTCCAACGTTTCACGCGTTGCCATTTCTAGCAACATGACCATATTGATGAGAGGGGTTTCTTTACCTTTTGCTTTAGTTTTAATAGGTAAGCGACCATCAGCTACCCAATCCATGATGGTGCGTTTCGGCATTCCGGAGAACTGAGAGTATTGGTCGTACGTCATGAAAGGCGTATTTAGGACTACTTGATATGAGAGCATAGTGATATCCTATTCTGTTATTGAATGTTTAATTTCGGAATGACGAGTTGCACCCCACCATTTCGGACTCAATTGCGATTATTGATCACATATGAATAACAAGCAACTTAAAATAGACCAAATATCGTATTTGGGAGGTAGAGATATTATCAAGAAGTTGATAGATATCACGAATTCAGACCGCCAACAGGACGTAGCAGACGTATTTGGCATCCCAAAATCAACAATCGCGACTTGGCGACAGAGAAACCTTACTCCCTTTGAAATTGCAGTAAGGACTCATTTGAGCACTGGAGTCTCACTTGAATGGTTACTTCTAGATAAAGGCGAACCGTACCCTAAAACACCAACCCAAAAGCATATTAATAAGAAGAACGAATCGAAAACTCTTTTCGATATCGACTGTTTCTCTATTGACGACGGTAAATTGGTTGGGAAAGGGATACTTGCATTCGATAAAGCTCTTCTAGACGAGTTAGGTGTAAGTAATGTAATAGCAATCAAAGATGGAACTACTACGTTCCTTATAAATAAAGAATCTCACCATGCAGTAAGCGGTACATACCTAGTTGATATGGACGGCCTACTCTCGCTAAACGACATCCAGCGCTTACCAGGCAAAAAACTAGCAATCAGCTTTAACGGTTCGACTCTAACCGTCGAAGAAGATGAAGTAAGGGTTGTAGGTAGAGTTGCGTTAGTGATGGAAAAGCGTTAACTGTTGCACTCATCTGTTTGAGAGCACTGCAGTTAATTTGATTAATAGCGTCACCGATACTTAACGAGCCTATTATCACCCTACCCTCGTGAGAAGTTGCACTTGCAAACTAAAAAAGGCTGCCTTATGGCAGCCTTCTTCTTTGGCTCAATGTTGATCGTTGTGCAATCTCTAAGTAGTCCTGAAACATTTTTGGACAAAAACGATTTAGCAAGATTGCTAATTTAGCGAAGCATGAATTATTAAAAGTATGGCAAATTTGTTTACGTGATTGTCCAGTATCGCTGAAGCAGATCAAATTGTACTATTTGGGGAGTTTACATATATTCAGAAACAGCAAATAAAGTTATTGTTCTTGAATACCTAGTTTTAAGCTATAAATGCAGATTTCCCCAATGCCTTCAGCAGCCCACTGGTCCATTAAGACTCTACAAACTGGAGGCCCATTACCCAATCAGAGACTTTTACAAAGTTAAGCGTATCCACGTTTTGTTTCTTGAACGCTTTTACTACTTTCTCATGAACAATAATATGAGGGTAATCGCTGAATTTTGGCATAAAGACCAAGCGTTCTTTCTCTGGCATCGCAGACAACTTGTTATCATCCAAATAGTACTGCTCAATTGTGTGTCTAGTATCTTCCGGGTCATAATCATCAATCTGACACTTTTCTAGATTCAAAACATCCATTTTCTCAAATACATTAAACACCCAATAGCCCTCATGATATTTGTCATGATCATCTACGATCACGCTGGGGTAAACCTGACAACATGCATTGTCTATATTACCAAGAGATTGTTTAATTTCATCAGAAAATACTGGGTAGGTTGAGTCTAAGTGAGCCTTTTTAATTGGCCTAGAAACCCCTCGAACCAAATCTTCATCACGATAGCAGTTTTCAAAAAGCATTGGCTCATCACCACTTAGCTTGGTGTATTCGTAATCCCTCATGGCTGAATGCTTTTGAGGCTTTAGGTACAAAGTATTTTCATCATAATTTTCGAAAACAATATAGTATTGGTCGTTGTATTGGCTCATTGTCCTACCTTGGGTATCCATCTGGTGTTTTGGTACGTGATCGTTTTGGTGTTCCATGGGGAACTACTGGTTTGATAGCGCTTGTCTTTGCCATCTCTTTCGCCCAGTTGATAGTGAAGCCGGTCACTGTTGCAATAGTTATCAGGATTGGTTTGTGCGTTGATAATATCGAATTGGCAGGCGCAGCCGGGTCCTCCTGGAATAAAGTATTGGGAAATTTTGGTCAACGGTAATGAAAAAAATTGCCCTCTTTCAATTTTGTTGATTTTCTTTAGCACTTTACGACTAATCGGGTCGAGCAGCTTATGTATCTCTGACTCGGTTTCTGTTTTCTTAGTCTTTCCATAGCAGTCTTTAATCTTTTTTCTTATCTCTGGATCTCTCAACTCTCCAGAAACGTAACGATGATAAGGTTCTTCCCTAGGTCGGCTAAAGATATGATCGCCGCGGTGTAATTGGCAATGGAGTTGACATGCACCCGGCAAAGTAGCAGGAAAGCCGACCAAATTCGATAACTGGTTGATGTCGTAGCCTTTGTTGACTAGGTTTTCACCCAGCTCACTGTGTTTTACTGCTTCTGCCGAAATAATATGATGGGTATCCATATGGATACCATTATTATAAGGGTGCTCAGATAATTTTTTTACGTTGTTTACCCAGCGCTTACGATAGCCTTTTTTCTCAATCATACCATCGACGAAATCCGATTCTGCCGCCTCTTGACTCATCAGTGTGCCCATAGATAACTTATCCTATACATATTCGATTTCACCCCGGTACAACCGAGGCGTTTTATGTTCTTCACTCTTACACAGTCGACATTTACCCTTTCTAGGCTCATGTTTCTCTTCCACTTGAGCGGTACTATTAACCCGTTTGTCTGCTATGGCGGACTTACGGCGCAATGCCAAATGGCCCGCTAACTTGTCGTAATCTGGCAAGATGTCGACTAAACCATCGACGGTGCTGGTAAAGATTTCTAGTGCTTGTGCGGCATGAGAGGCTGCACCAACCTTTTTAACGCCCATGGTAAATTTCGCTGTAACCGTCGCAATTCTGGCGGCTGCCCCTGCTGGCCCAGTTAGCAAACCAATCACTATGGTTAACACCACTTCAATGGCAATATACGCAGCTGCTTTACCCACGTGGTAGAAATAGAAGTTAGGTGGGACAGCTTCAATAATCAGGTTCAAGTATGTAAAGAAAGGCAAGATGCTGTTGTCATCATTAATCAACGCCAAGGCCTTAGGGAAAAACTCACTCTCCTTGATTTCCATTGCCCATTCAGGGTCAAACTCCATCACAACAGTGTCAACGAACTTTTCTACGCCTTTAACATCGTTGTTGGTAAAGAGCGTAGGCAAATTCCAAATCGCTTCTCTGTGTCTTGCAATACACTTAATCTTGCGCGCCATATCGTCTGAGCCTTCATTCCACCAAAGCTGCACATCATCAATGGCCTCATCAATGTTCTCGTACGCATCCACACTGGCCGCAATAAGCAAGTTAGGCGCCATACTGGAAATATAAGCCGCCTGTTTTACCCAGCTTGGTAAATCACTTTGAGCTAACTGAACTTCCGTTCCTTTCATCGCATCGGCGGTGTACTTTTCCAATGCATTGTATTTTTGATTGGCGTAAATATAGAGCTTATCAAAACCATCGGTGGTGGCATCTGCTAAGGTATGGCCCATCTCGCCCCAGACTTCGGGAGAGAAAAGTTCCACCACATCAGCACCCCAAGCTTTAGCCCCTTCAAGCACACCATCACCCAAACAAAGTACACCTTCTTCGTTCCATTGTTTCTGGAAACCTGTCATATCTTTCGCGACTGTGTTTAAAAGGCCGTCCAAATAAGTCTCGATAGCTTCCTGTTGTTTTACAATCTTATCTTCAATGCCTGGTTCACCTTCATACTCGATAGTGACAGAGTCTGTGTTGGGCTTGAGATCATCGACCACCACTACACCTCCCTCTGTCTTCTGGGTCTCTAACGCCAGATCCATAGTTTCTGAGGCCGTACTTCTTTGCGGCAATGGATTGAGATCCAATTTGTCTTTATGGGGAACGGAGCCATTGGCTATCACTTTGAGGTTTTTAGCGTAAACAGGCGTTCCCCACAGGTCATCGTGAACGGCACGGATCTTAATCCACTTCTGCTCCTCTAACTCTATTTTCGGTATCGCATTCACGACTACTTCGATAGTCCCTGCTTCGGCAGAGTAAACATGATCAGGCGCTTGAATGACCGAGACATCTGACACATCATCCATAAGTTGACTAGCTTTATTTTCCATACGCTTGAAAGCTTGGCTGAGGTTATCGGACAATTTTTTAGCATAGGTATCAATGGTACTCACATGCTTTTTATAGATATCAGACGACAAGTAATCATAATTCAACCGACTAGCTTCGGACTTAAGAGATTCCACACGCCCTTTTATCTTACTAAGTAGACTCTCTAGTTCAGAGTTGAGTATATTCTTAGCCTTATCCCAAGGGTAGTTATTGATGAAAACCTGAGGATTACCTTTACCACGAGCTCGCATGTAAGCCAGCATACGGTCTGCGGTTTCATGCTTGGGTAAACGAAATAAGACGGAGAAAATTTCCCCTTCTTCCATCACCATTGGTAACCCGTTCGCCAGTACACTATCAAAACTCGTATCAGAGAGACTATCAATTCCCGCGATTAGCGATTCTGACAATACGCTGAAATGAAAATCAGGGTGTCTAAACTCGAAGTGGGCTTTCGTTTCTGCTTCCACAATATCGGCAAAATATCGGTCAGCGGTGAGGCTAGGTCCCATGGTTCCCCAGCCTTCTACTGGCGGGGCAATACGATTCGGGTGCCAGAAGGTTTGCTGTCCCTGAGCAGACCTATCAAAGAAGTCATCATCATTGTAATCGGGTAGGTAGTGTGGGTTGGTTAAACGAACCGGGGTAGCAATAAACTCATCCGTACTTTCTTTAACCAGAATTTTGATTTGACCCGGCTTTAAGCCTGATACTTTGCTTTTGCCAGAGTTATCAAAGTGACCAGGAGACAGAGCACCACCAGAGACATCGGTAATGTCAAAATCTGCGTTCTTAAGAAGTACACCATCCGGGTATCGAGCCTTGATGTAGACAGTGTAAGTGCCGTCTTCATCTTCAGTGACCGTGACAGCAGGGTTTTGAACCCCACCTAGGCACATGGTGTTGCCCTTGTTCATTGTCATTTGGTCTGACAACCTAGCCACGCCTTTCCCTTCGATGATGACACTCGGTGATGCGGAAATGAACTCGGCCTCGGCCTCTATCGTACCCGATGCTACGCCTTTCTTGTCCCCGCCCGCATCGCCTGTGCTCTTGGCAAACTTACTGCCCTTTAAAGCAATACTGTTTCCGCCATCTGCTGTGACTGTCGTAGTGCCTTCCACTAAATCTGCCGACTTCGCGTTATTTCCATAAGGGATTGGTACAACAGGTTTACCGACTGTAGTAAGGCACACATCAGGCAGGGTAGCATTCGCCTCTCCTCCCGAGCCTTTATGGACAACACTGAGTCCATTTGCACTTATTGTAACTGCCATTAATATGTCCTACTTAGATTAAGTGGATTAGTTGAGTTTTACCTTAGCGCCCTGGATCTTATGAATTTTTTCAGCGCTACTACTAAGATGCTTGGCTGTTGTAGTGATACGGCCATCCGTTCCACTATATTTGGTTTGTGTCGTCCCAGAGCCAATAAGCACTTCTTCCTCTGCATCAAGGGTTATCCTCTTTGCTTTAACAACAAGCTCTTGCTCTTCAAGCAAAGAAATATAGATATCAACCAATGTTGGAATGGTAAGATCTTCGGATAGAAAAGAGATTCGGCAATCGAGTTTATTATCGATGGCCATAAAAATTTCTGACTGAGTAAAAGCACGGCCTATTGACGCCCAGAGAGGTTGAGAAAATGGGTTATGCTCAAAATCTACTTTGACTCGATTCTTTTCTGGATGAACTTCCACTACCCAACCAATTCGAGAGCAGGGTTTTGAAGTAGGCTTAAGAATATCTCTTGGTGGCTCTTGATTCATGGTGGGCCCAGTGATTATTTAGAGCCTATTATTTTATCTCTGGGCGATTTGAATAGGTAATGTGGAAATGAATGGTCACTACGATTGAATAATCGACTTTAAAGACATGAAGGCCAATCAATGTAACTAGACTAGCAAATCAATTGGCTTTATCGCATGTGTTTTTCACTTTTCTATAGGTTTATCTCGCACTCAAATTTGTGATTAAAGTCACGCACATCACTATCATTTTAAAGTTGAGAGTATTACATCACTTGAGTAATGATAGAAACGATATACCAAGCCAAAAAGCAACACGATGATGTCTTTTGTGTCGTATAACTTTGACAACTGCTAATGTCAGATAACTTTTATTAGGGGAAACACACATTAACAAGGTGTGAATGAGTAAAAGGTCTACCTTATAATGGGGCAGAACTTTGTTAACCGTACTTCTCACACAACTGTGATCACCAAGCGATTCTGTCGTATCGTAACTACCAAGCGACTTTGTCATTCGCTTAATTACCGAGGGAAATTGACGGTCTCTATTTTTATGTAATCCTTTGACTAGTGCTACGAATTAGTCAGGGGTGTATAGGATGATCGTTATGGATACTCAATCTCAGCTTACCGTGGATATCATCGCAAAAGTTGCTCTCGGTAAAATCTCAATTACTAATGCCTCTAAGCTCCTCAATAAGTCTCGCAGAACCATCGAACGTTATCTCAGGCGATATCGCTCTGATGGTATCCGATTTGTGGTTCATGGCAACACAGGAAGGGCACCCGCTAATAAAATCCCCATTACCTTAAAGCAACAAGTTCAAGCTCTTATAAAGACCAAGTATTACGACTTTAACATGCTTCCTCTCGCCGATATGTTAGAGGTATTTGAAGGTATCAAAGTAAAACGGGAGA